>JARKQP010000329.1 GCA_029974875.1 Mobilitalea sp. | reverse complement strand
TACCTTAAAGGCACTCAAATGTCAATATAATTTGTAATCGTTTTCACAAAATCCTCTATGAACTTTTTGATTCTTTTAATCCTCAGGGGAGTGCCGGGTCTCGCCTTATATGATTCCCTAAGGCTTTATATGGCCTAAATGTAGCACATATATTACTGTCTTTTTCTTATCCTGACCATAACCAGTAATAAGGAGATAAAAAGCATCCCTACCGCTGCCAGCATATATACATTGGTTGTTGTAGTACTTCCCCAAACCAGCCTTGACACATTGTTAAACACATAGGGTGATGCCAGTTGGGCCAGGCAGAAGGACACTGTCAGCAGCGCTGATGCCATAGCGGCAGCCACAGGCTTTACGGCTGAGGTTGCCTCGAATATAATCTGAGGCACAAAAATCCCCTGTGAGATTCCACAAAGGGCAGCGCCAAGGAGCAGCGGGAGGAAGGAATCCGGTTTCAGCAGGATAATAAAGCATCCCATGCTCAGGGACAGCATCGCCAGCGCCATAGTGTGCTGTTTTGCGTATTTTGCCACCTGTCCCAGAACCAGTCCGGCAACAATCTGGATCCCGGAGAATACTCCGATTAAAATTCCTGCAACGGAGGAATTACCAGCCAATTTCCCACTCAGATGCATTGCTATGTTAGTAGAAAATACGAAGAGGAAAATCACCTCCAGAAAGCCAAGGATCAGCAGCCGGTATACCTTGGCATTCATTTTGATCCCTTCCGCTTTGCTAACCCTCTTTCTCCCTGTGTTGGGCAGCAGCTTCCAGATAAAAAACAGGCTGATAAAGCCAATAATATGGATGAAATATGTATATTGGAATCCAAAGCCTCCAATAATTCCTCCCAGGGTCGTTGCCAAAAGATAACCAAACCCTATTGTCGCTGCCTGCATCCCCATAGCGGATACCCTTTCCCCTCCATGGAAATGCTCCACAATCACCGCCGTATTTAAGGTGCTGCTCAACCCAATCGCTACACCGAGCAATATCCTGGAGAAGAACAGCAGCTCAAAGCTGTCGTATAAAAATGGAATGAAGCCGGTAACTCCTGCAATACCTGCAGCAATGAGCAGCAACCTTTTCATGCTGACCTTGGTGATCAGCCATCCGCAGATTACGGAAACCAGGGCGGACAAAAGTGCCGGTGCGGTAACCAGCATCTGAACCATGCTCCTGTCAACCTCCGGATAATGCTCCTGGATCTGGTTCAGAACCGGCGATACAGTCAGCTGCAGGCCGATGCACAGGGATATGAACAGGATTGATATTCTTACATTTCGTTTTGTGTTCAAGTTATTGTTTTCCTTTCTGTTTTGAAATGCTTTCTAAGGATGCCCAAAACATTCTCTCATCAAAGATTATACTATATGGAGTCAAGAGGGGTATCGCTTAAATATGAAAAATGAGGTACTCCGGAATGATTTTTCCATTCTAATGGAGTACCTCACTTTTATGATTTTTGATTCTAAGGCCAAGCTTTCCTAAACAA
>JARKQP010000323.1 GCA_029974875.1 Mobilitalea sp. | reverse complement strand
CGTATTCATAACATATATCAGCAGAAGGGCAACCCCCGCGTTGTTAAAATTGGGCTTAGTTAAAAACAGGAGCAGGAAGGTGATTCCACAGGTCATCCAGGTAATGAATACTGTCCCTGCAGTTTTCCTCTGGATGTCCTGCGCTTCTCCCGGATATAAAAGCTCATACAGCCTTCTTATCCGCTGGGTATATCCGGCGGTAAAAGCTGACCGGGTTAATAAATGGTATAGCCTGCGGTAGATATTTCCCCTGTGCTTTTCCGACAGGGATGCCCCGTAATTTTTCTTTACCCTTTGCCTCCGGTCTAAAATCTCAAGCAGGTAGAAGACGAGGGGCAGCACCAACAGCACTGCAATCCCCATCATAAAGAGCAGCTCCTTGTCCATCAGGAAGCACCTCCCATCCGGTTGAACCTAAGGAAGCCCATCCCCTCCTCCTGGCTAAGGTTCTTTAAAATCCTGGCTACACTCCGTTCTGACAATGGGTTCTTTAAGATGTACCTGCCGTCCTCAAAGGTAATGATTTCCCGTGTTGTAAACGCCCTCCTTCTAGCAATTGTCCTTAGGGATTCCGCGATGTCATCCCAACGGTTTCCTGTGTTAATATTCGCCCTGGGACTTGGCAGGATCTCCGCAATATAACTGATATAGCGCTTCCCATCGGCAGCCTTCTCCCAATGGATATCGATATGGATGGCATTTGCCACCTGCTCCTCCGCTGTCATTTCATTCTGGAAGCTTCCATATTTGGATAACACCGCATTTCTAAAATAATCCACCGTGTCCTCAGGCGACATGGTATGCACGGTTCCAATAGTACACTTTGTTCCGGCCTGGGTCAGGGTAATATAGGCATTTGCCTGCTGCGCATCTGCGATTTCCCCTAAAATCATAACCATGCCATCTGTTTTTTTCTGTATATTAATGGCATCCATAAGGCTGACCTCCTGCGTCCCCCGGAAGGGAACCACATTCAGCTCCGGATAAAGATTGTTCAGCCAAAGCTCATATTCAGCCTCCGTAGTACGAATTTGGTAGCGCTGGTCCATAAATTGGAGAATTACCTTTAAAAAGGTTGTCTTCCCGGAGCCCTGATCTCCTGATACAACGATATTTAGAAGCCCCTTCACGATCCATTTGGTCAGCTGGATTACCAGCTCACCGCTTTCATCAACCAGCAGCTCCGCCAGCCCCATGGCCTTTGAGCTTTCAAACTTCCGTATGAAAAATGCCCAACCGGAGGTCAGCTTCGGCCTGGTGACAACCACCCGGCTTCCGTTGTAAAGATAGGACAGTTTAAAACCGTTGGAGGAGGTAAGATGCCCGATATTGTCGTACCTGTAAAGGTTCTTGCAAATGCGGATCAGCTCCCCATGGCTTCCGAAGCCCAGGAAGGACAGCCGGACTGATTTTCCGTTAAAAACGATCCATATGCTGTCAAAGGATTTCTGCCCGCTGGCATCAGCGGTTCCCATGATCTCCTCCATAAAATTGTATTGGTCATTCGTAATCCCGCCTGTTCCTCCTGAAATCCCATCAATTGCATGCTGGTAGACTAATTCGTCCACACAGCCGTATCCGTAGGCCAGCTGGAATATCCTCTGAACCACTACCTCAAGCTTCAGCACATAGGATAAATCACCGTAGAACCTCCCAAAGGAATTATGGATGTCCTCTTCCCCAATCTCATAATAAAGGCCGTTTTCATTCTCTTTTTCAAATGCTATGCCCTGCTCCTTTATCAGTACTCCAAATGCCTGCAGCCCATGCCTTAAGCGGTATGCCTGGAGAAGTATCTCGAATTTGTCCTGAGGCGTAAGCCGTAATGGGTCACTAAAGGGTATTACCGCATTAATTGTACTTTCATTAATACCCAACCTGTTCTGCAGCAGATCCTTAAGGTAATCCTTGATGAATTCCTTTTCGCCCAGATTTCCCTGGGCACAGGATCTTACTGCCGTACTTATTCTGGCCTTCTGCTGCTCCCTTTTCTTCATTTCACTTCTGCTGATATAAAGCTCCAATAGATTTTGGTTAATGATCTCGTTAAGCATGGTTTTCACCTGCTCACACAGGTAAGGAAATGCATAGGGGTTCTCCAATTCCACCTCCTCCGGCTCTACCTCCTTTTTAAAAATAAAGAAGACAACAAGGCATGCAGCCGCTATGAGCATCACAATAATTAAGGTATTATTCCCTATGTACATACAGTCCTCTCCTTCCCCAAGGATATTGATTCCCGCCCGAAGGATGTTCATGCCCAAACCTGTCCTCAGATTCTCTCTCGGATCTATTCCCGCTCCCGCTCTCAGACATACTCTCAAGCCTGTTGTTGGATCTGTTCCTGTATCCTTCCGCAGTTCTATCCAGAAATCTATTCCCGGTCCTATCCTGGAACCCAATCCCTATTTTGCTTTCAGATCTATCCCAAAGCCGGCCCGCAGATTGCCTCTCCGCCATGCCCAAAATCTTTCCAGCCGCACTTATGGTCTTCTCCATAAAATAATAATTATCATTCAGATTGCCCACATTAATATTCTTTTTGATAAAGTCAGCCACACGGCTGTCAGCCTGTGCATCCTTATATGCCGTGTTATAAGGAATGACACCGGAATTTGATTTTGTGATGCTTTTATACTTCCTCCTGAGGTTATTGATATTATATTTAGATTTTGCGTCATAGGCTCCAAACAGAAAGAACTTCCTTCCGGAAATCAATTTATCATAATGCCTGAAATACAGGTCAATAATCTCCAGGTTCTGGCTCAGGTTAATGACTGTAAGCTCAGCGTCTTCCATAAGCTTTAGGGAAAGCTCCTTCCCGCCGGGATTGGCGTCAATGAACATGCAGTCATAGAACTGTTCCATTGCAAGGAATACCTTAGGCATTGCCATTCCAACCGCATAATCAAAGGATTCCCTGTTTGTCTTTGTTGTGCCTGGCAGCAGGCTTAGGTTTGTATCGCCTAGGGTAATGCAGCAGTTTTCAACCAGCTTCCGGTTTAACCTCTCCGCCTTGAAGTTCCTGACCAGTGCATCAATCCCTACATCCAGAAAATAATCCGGGGCTGCCTTTGAATTCCTTTCAATCAGGGGAGCTTCCAAGTTGTTATAATTAAAATGGGTCTGCGTTACCAGGCATTTTTTCTTATAAGAAACCGCACTAACCAGTGAAAGTGCAAGGATATTGCTTGTCATGCCAGTCTGTCCATGAACCGGAGACCAGAATACAATTTTCATCAGGTCACACCTCCTCTGCTGGCTGCCCTATATGCTGTATGGATCCAGCGCTTATCTGCTTCAGGACACAGCTTTCCAAGCTCCTTCACAAGATATTTTTTCAGCTCACCGGACAACAGCTTAAACTTGAAGGATTCACCGTTTTGGCATAACAGGGCGTTAAAATGATCATTTTCATTCAGATGGATAACCTCAGTTCCTGCCCCATCCAACAGACCCTCCATTTCCTCACTGAGCAAATCCAGTTTCACAAAGGAAAATACATTATTGCGGATCACCAGGGATCTTCTTGGACAAGCGCTTCTACTCATGATCTGCTTTATGGCTTCCATATTATGAGTGAAAAGATCTGTTACATACACCTCCCTATTGGTGTCTAAATCATAGGGAGATCCAGAGTAACCTGCGGAAATAAATACCGTGTCATATGACTCTAAGCTCTCCTCCCCCGGCAGGAAAAGGGCAAAATCAATTCTGCGGAATGTAATGATCTCCTTCCTTTTATCCACTCCCTCCAGTACCGGCAGCATACTGGAAAAAGGACACCGCCTGGTCTTTTTATTATCTTCAATAATTAATACTTTCTTTTGCATTTTAGCTAACACACAGGCCTGATATAGAATAAGATCAAAGCTATCCAGACCAATATACGTAACCATCTCACTCACCATATTCCATATCCCTTCTTACCGCCTCTTCCTCCTGGGTATAATAGAAAAAATCCATGCCATCTGTTTCTTTACTCCTGCCTCCGCCAGCCTTGGTCTCTTTAGTCCCGGCTTCCTTATCCTCAATTCCTTCATCTTGAGCTTCTTTATTCCCAACTCCCTTATCCCCGGCTCCCTTATCCTCAATTCCTTTATCCTCAGCTCCCTTATTCTCGACTCCTTTATTCCCGGCTTCTTTATCCTGAACCTTTTCATACTCCTCTTGTGCAGCGATACCAGAAGTCTCTCGGGCGTCAAGCTCTGGAAACTCATTCTGGGGAACATTCCACTCAATTGCACTGACATCGATAGCCATGCTGTCCGCCAGCCGGTTCTCAAGGGCTTTACGTACCACCTTATTTAATTCCTGTGAACAACGTTCTACTATATTGGGATCTTTTTCGATTAACGAAAGAATAGACAGACTGGGTGTATATGTAATGACTGAAGCTTTTTGGATATTTGGTTCAATGTACTTTGTAACATATAATTTTGATCCGGTGTACAAGCTTGCATCCACAATTGCGGCGGACATACGGAGTATCTCCTCTTCCTCCAGCCATAGGAATACGGCTGCCGTATCAGGCGCTAACCCCTTGATGACCTTCTTGGACAGCACCACATAGCTTTCCCCGTTGGGATACAAGAGGCGGACATCCACAGTATTATCCTTTTCCATATTAGAATTTAAGTGGATTACCTCATACTGCGCTTCCCTTAAATTAGTGGTTATGGAACTGTCTGCTGCCATTGTCACCAACACCTGCGTGCCCGTAGGTATGTTAATCAACGCCAGCTTTCCTATCTGTTCCTCACCGATAAAGGTTTCCTGTGCCTGTGACGAATATACCTTCTTCTTCACTAGCTGCTCCCTGGTAATGATATCCCCGGCCATAATATCCGCCGCGGCAACATATACCTCCCTTTGGTTTTCCTCCAGCTTCCTGTTGGCCTCAGCCAGAAGCCCCCGGTATTCCTGCTTGATCTGACTGGTTATGACCAGTGTCGTTAATATTCCTGCCCCTCCTATTACAATAATGCACAGGATGGAAACAATAATATATTGCTTTGTTGTTCTTTTTAATCTGCTGTATATCCTCATAGCTCACCCCTTAAAATTAGTTTGATTAACAAAAAAATCATTACCGCAATCATCAGCTGTGTTATGGTATATATGAGAAGGATTGCATTCCTGCTGCCCTTATCCGGCTTTTTCCCTTCCTTGCCCCTTTTCCTTAAAGGCCTGATGCCGCACAATAAATCCTGGATACGGAACAGTCCAAAAAACATCAATAGCCCTATGACAGGAACCATAAAAATTTGGATTATTTCAAACAGAAGCACAATAAATCCTCCCTGGCGGAAAACCTTCTCCGCCCTTTTTGTCCTCCTGAAGCATGTGGAGCATCTCCTCTGGAAGCCCCTTGTTTCTTTCTGCTTCCACTGCTCTTTTAAGGATTAGATAGGTGGCTTTCCTTATGGCATGCATAAAGAGGAAGTTAGGACTTTCCTTACCGCAATCACTGTAATAGTCAATAAAATCCTTGACGCCTCCATTCATGTAGGCAACCTGAAATAGTTCATTCTTAGGGATCGCTATCAAATTCTCCAAGGGAAGCTCATACGTTTGGCTAATTTTCTTAACAGACAGCTTCGTATGGTATTCATAGTTACTAATTAAAAACACTGCTTTGGGAATTAATGAGGAATAATTAAGAAAAAAATCATCTAAGATACTTTGCTTCTGGCATAGATTTACCACGATTAAATCGGCTTTTTCTAGAATTGTTTTAGTGCTCATGCTATAGTGGCTGGCCGTACCGATAAGGCTGACATCGGCATATCCCTCCATCATTTTTAATAAATGCTCGATCCCGTATTCAAATTCATAATCAAAAATTTTATTATGGATCGCCTTCCCTTTAGGGATATAATACAACCTGTCCGGGACAATCTGTTTTATGTAGGCTGCAAGGTCATGCTTTGTGGCATCCCCACGGTAAATCTTCCGGACCAATCCCTCCATTCCGTTACCGTCATAGTAATTGGTTCCCGCTTCATTCATAAAATGGATACTTTCCCTTCCATAAAATGCTGTCCTAAGGTTACTCCTGCCCAGATGATTCTCCATCATGACCACGGAATATGGATAACGGATTACACTAGCTACACTGATTGCAGCCATATTGGCAGTGACCGGGCATTTTTCATTTGCATTACTCCAAAATGCAATTACCAACTAGACCCCTCCTATTATGTTTTATTATGGAAAAATTAAAAGAAAACCCTCTTCATCCTCTCCGCTTTTGACCTATCCAATTTTTATAAATCATCAAATTGAAAGGCTGAGGATGGGTTGAAAAAAGAACATTTTCAACCTTTTTTATTCAGACCTATTCAAATTTTTGAAAGGTTCATCAAAAAATTGGAAATCACGGGAATAAAAATGAATGTCGTTCAAGATAAACTTACAAAGAATTTTAACGAGATATGTATATCATAATCGAAAGCTGTGGAATTGTAAATATTTTTATTAGAAAATTTTTCCACATAAATTTTTCGTTTTTTTGTGTATATTTTACAAATCACAACCACCCCTGTTCCCTTGTATTTACAACAGGAAAAAACGATGCTACAATATGGACAAGTTTGCTGGTATTCACTCCTATATGCACGGCGCAAAAGCAGCGTCTTTTATCAGAAGATAAAAATGCAACTTCTGATAACTTACATTCTAAAGGAGGAATACATGAAAAAAACCGTAAAAGTTCTATTATCTCTAATCCTAAGCCTTACCATTCTAGGCTTCTTTGCACCAACTCAGGGCGTTTTTGCACTAACCTCGGATTTTGCATTTATTATTCTTTCCCAATATAAGACAACCGCCGATATTGGGGATCAGCTCCGCATCGCTGCAGTCAGTTCCACCGGTAAATCAGTCACCTGGAAAAGCAGCGACTCCAAGATTGCTTCTGTTAATACCTATGGTGTAGTCACGGCAAAAAAAGCCGGCATCGCAATGATCACCGCAAAGATCAAAAATGCAGAGGCCTCCTGCCAGGTGACAGTAAATAAGACCAAGGTCTCTATCAGTAAGGGGACTGCAAGTATCGAGCATGGTGAGACGCTCCAGCTCTCTGCCTCTACCTCCAATAGCTCCCCCGTAACCTGGAAAAGCAGTAAAAAGAGTATTGCTACCGTAGATGAATACGGTAAAGTGACGGGGCTAAAGCCTGGTGAGACTACCATAACAGCCTCTGCTGACGGAACCAGTGCTACATGCCAGGTAACTGTCAAGCTTCCCACCGTCCGGCTGAAGCAGACCTCCGCTACCCTATACCGGGGGCAGACCCTGCAGCTGTCGGCGACCGTTTCTTCTTCCATAAAGCCTACCTGGAAAACAAATAAGTCAAGCGTAGCCCTCGTAGATGCTACCGGCACCGTAACGGCTATCAAGCATGGAACGGCCATCATCACGGCAACCGTGGATGGAGTAACCCAAACCTGTGAGATCACTGTACAAAAGCCCGAGATTACCTTAAGTTCAACTGAGTTAACCCTGAAAAAAGGCGACAGTGCCACCCTTTTGGCAACGGTCTCCTCAAAGAATAGACCTACCTGGACCTCCAGTAACTCTAATGTTATATCAGTGAACGCTTATGGGGATATCAAAGCCCTGCAGAAGGGGAAATCTTATATCTATGCTGCAGAGGATGGCACCAAGGTAAGATGTGCTGTAACCGTTACCCAATAACGGAAATTCCCCATTCCTTATTTTTGTATACGCTATATCCATAGTTCTTATATCCAGCCATTCATACGGAGTGGATCCGGCAAACTGTTTTTATGGCTGTTCTTTAAAATTATTTTCCAAATTATTCTCAAAACTATTTCCAAAATTATTTTCACAACTATTTTTTAAACTGCTTTACAAGTTGCTTCTTAAATTGCTTTTTATAATCGTTCTTTAAAACTGCTCTTCAACAAGCCTTGACAGCACCTTTGCCCTGGCAGCCCAGGTATGCTCCGCTTTGGCCTTTCTGCGCCCGTTGTCCGCAAGCCGCTGCATTCCTTCTGGATCGGACAATAGCCGGGTGACGGCTGACGGCAGCTTTTCAAGCTCATTTAAGCGGTAAAAGATGATTTCCTCTCCTGCCCTAAGATGCTCCTCCATCCAGACGCTTTCATCACTGACACAGACTGCCCCATTTAGCATGGAATTGAATACCCGGTCATGGACTCCCTCCTTAAACCAGGGCATTACATTCAAGGACAGCTTGCTGTCAGCAATTGCCTCCAGGCATCCTGGGGAATCCTTCGGCCCAAGCTGGATAATATTCTCCGGGTGGACACAGTCCAGCAGATTCCAGCCACTTCCAACCACATGTACCTTAAAGCCGTTATCTGCAAGTACTTTTACTGCTTCCCCCCTGAAATAAAAGCGCACATATAAGTCAATAAATATCATTTTTTCCATACATAGCATCAAATCCCGGGCGCTGATGTCCGGTATGTCTATCCTCAGATGCTTTTCAAAGGCTTCCTCCATCCCCTGGATGGGATTTTCTATTAAATCACGGATGATCCTATAATAAAACTGGGTATACTCCTCATCAATCCGTGTGATATGCTTCTCAAACTTACTGGGAGGCGTGTAATGTCCTGCCATTACAATATCCATGCTGCGCTCTGCTATCGGTTTGTGGGCAAGCTCTGTACCTGCAAGGGGGAGAAGGGGGCCTCTCTTAATCTCCGGGAAAAACCTTGCTATATAACGGTCGTGTGCCCCGTCAATACATAGGTTGCAGTAAAGCGGAGGCATAGAATTAAGATATTTATGATAATAGAAGGGGTGGTCAAGCATGATGTTATAGCAGGGAATCCCCCACTCCTCCCAAAACAGCCGTCCATTCTGATAGAATACCCTTTCCTCATTTAACCCATGATAATTAAAGGTTATCATGGCAGTATTCCCTTTTTCTATGAAGCTGAGCAACCTAGTAAATTCCTCCTCTTCCTTCTCCAATTGGAACAGGAATACGTCATGTCCCAATTGTTCAAAGGCCTTTCCCAATTGCTTTGAAAAATATTCCGTCGTCTCAATTCCTCCAATAAACATCACTATCTTTTTCATGGTGGCAGCTTCCTCCAAACAAGGTTTTATCTCTGTCACATTATACTCCCTAGCTTCGATAAAATATAGCATTTTTTCATATATCTGCTACCCGGTGTTATTTTTTTCTTGAACATCTTTCTCTAATGGAATATACTATTTTCAATAGGACTAATGGCCCGTAATTTTTATACTTTCATGAATAACCAATAAACACTAATACTAATCTCCAATAAGAAGCCTTTACCAAAAGGTCAATGGAAAGACCATATACGAAAACCTTCCCTTAATTTTTTGGCAGCTTCCAAACGGAGATTACTATTAGGTATAATCAAATTTAGGAGGTATCATTTATGCAGATGGAACAATTACAAAAAGATATGGTTACAGCTATGAAGGCTCATGACAAGGTACGCAAGGACGCCCTTTCTTCTTTAATATCCGCTGTTAAGAAAATCGCAATTGACGAGGGCTGCCGGGATGCTATTCCGGAGGAATTGGTTGACCGCGCTATTTTAAAGGAATTAAAGCTTGTGAAGGAACAAATAGAAACCTGCCCGGCAGAAAGAACCGAATTGAAAGCAAGCTATCAGGCAACCCATGATATTATCCATGAATATGCCCCTTCTATGATGTCTGAGGATGATATCCATTCCTTTATTATGGGGAAATATGCTGATCTTGTAGCGACTAAGAACAAGGGCATGATCATGAAAAATATAATGGGTGAGCTTAAGGGTAAGGCAGATGGTAAGCTAATTAACGAGGTTGTTGCAAAGCTGTGCCAGTAAGAGTAATGCGCTTCGCACAAAAGGAGATGATTAATATGACAGAAATATCCCCAAAAAAATATAAGGCTGATCGGGAGAACAACCAGTCTAATGTCAGACATCTGGTAACGCAGGCAATTGACCAAGTAAAACAGGGAAAAACAAAAGACTTTAACGAAGTATGCGAAAGATTGGAGAAAAAATATACCCGTGCATAAATATAAGGAAGCAGTTGAGTTATCCCTCTTTATAGGAGGAGATAAGTCAACTGCTTCCTTTCTATGATATACAATACATATTTATTAAACCGGCTTATACCCTCTGAATTTTATCATATTTGGCATAGATTAAGTGGGTAATTCACTACTCTACTGCTGGTTTAAAACCCTCTTCAAGAATTCCTTCGTCCTCTCCTGGGCCGGATTATTAAAGATCTGGTCCGGTGAGCC
>JARKQP010000306.1 GCA_029974875.1 Mobilitalea sp. | reverse complement strand
CAAGCTCCTCCCCCCCTATGGCAGAAACGGAATCAACTATTGATAGTATTCCGTATTCCTTCAATAAAGGGCATATCGCGCTCACAGGGTTTGTTATTCCTGAGGGCGTCTCACAATGTACCAGGGTAGCAGCCTTAAAGTTATTATCCCTTTTCAGAAATTCCCTTAGTTCATTTATATCGATAGCCTTGCGGTATTCCGACGTAAAGTATGTAACATCTCCTCCATACATGGAAGCAAATTCTCCAAAGCCTTTTCCAAAAATACCGTTATCTATGCACAACACCCTGTCGCCCGGCTCAATCACAGAGCAACAGGCTGCTTCTAGGCCCAGTATCCCTTCTCCGCTCAGGATCAGCACATCATTTTTTGTATTCATTAAAACTTTTATGCATTCGCAGGTTAGTTTATAAAACTCATAAAAATCAGGGTCCAGGTCAGGGTTTGTGATCTCCCGGGCCATAGCCTTCCTTACCTCTTCATGTATGTACGTTGGTCCCGGCGTCATTATCAGCGGATTCTTCAATTCGATCACTCCATTTTAATTTATATTGGAAGCTTCAGCTTCTTAAGGGTGTAGGCGACAGGCAGTCCCAATATCCCGCCTATGGCAATCTGTGTGATATTCCCCGGTATAGATGTCATAGGAGCTGCCCAGCTTCCATAAAGTATCACTTCAGTGATATAATATCCTCCCAGCATCCAGATACCCCCGGCAACTATAGCTATGACGTTTAAAGCGATATTCATCCCTTGCTTTCCTTTAGCATGTGCAATACTGCCGATAATATAACCCATAACTCCTCTCACAATGAAAGTAAAAGGAGCCCATACCGCATATGGGGACAGAACATCAAATAAAGCCATTCCGAAGGCTCCTGCTACTGCTCCCTTTCTTTTGCCAAAAACTATGGCAGACATAAAAAGTGCAACATTTCCGAGATGAATGAGACCACCGTTTATGGATATGGGCAGGCGGATATTGATAAACTTGGTTGCTACAAATACAAGAGCTATCAACAAGCCTGATACAACAACATCTCTCACTTTTACGCCAGTTTTGTAAGTTTCCGCATAATTGTTCTGCATATATTACCTCCAGGTATTTTGTATCGATACACCAATAAAGTGTATCGATCAGTTTTAAATATTTTAGCTACCTGGAGTATAATTGTCAATACAGATTATCAAAAAATATATAGATGAGGGTAAAGATATTACAAAGCAAAGAAGCTTGATTCCAGTAGCAGAATCAGCTTCTTTGCAATAATTTTAAAACAGATAAAATCTCAAATAAGCGCCTTCTTTACACCGGCCCTTTCCAGCACTGTAACCAATAAATACCCGACTATGGAGCTGACTCCTCCCTGAATGACATTAAAAGGAAGGTTGGTCACAGCCGCAACATACCCGAAGCTGCTGTCGAAAACCTTTAATACGGTAGCCTCAGCCAGAAAGTAACCTGCAATCATTACAATTGCTCCCGCAATTACAGAAACAATCCGCAGCACTTCTCTTTTCCTGCCTGATTCGGCTGAGGAAGAAGCTATTGCACCAATGATGTACCCTTCCACCCCTTTTACTATGAAAGTGATAGGAGCATATATTATCCCGCCCGGCGATGCCAGATCTGCTATGGCCGAGCCTATAGAGCCTGCAAAAAATCCAAAGCTTTTCCCGAACAATACGGCGGCAACCTTGATAACCGCATCACCGAAATTTATATAGCCCGGCGGTATGGGACCCGGTATTCGCGTAAAATATGTACATAAAAACACTAACGCAATAAATAATCCTGCTAATACAATTTTTTTTGTATTTACTCTACTCAATTTATTCCCCTCGCCTTCTCGAATTGTATCGATACATCTACTTATCATATCGATTAATTTCAGATATTGTAATGCCAAGGGAAAGTTTTGTCAACATATTTCTAGCCATTCATTAAAGTCATATATGCATACTTCTCATCATTGATACTAATCCTGGTTATGCTGCAATTATCCACTCTAAAACGCCACGAGCCCTCCAGGCCCATATCCAGCAGGTATGAAACCATTTTTCTTATGCACCCCAGATGAGTGACAAGCATGAAGGTTCCGCTGTTATTCTCCTTCACAAGCCTGTCAAGAAAGGCTGTAACCCGTCTATAAGCTTGAATTGTGCTCTCTCCGCCTTCCATGCAATAATTTACATGATCCTTTTTCCACAGATCATATTCTGCAGGATATCTCTCAAGGATTTCTCCATGTGTCAGATCCTCCCACACTCCAAAGCAGCGTTCTTTAAGGCTTTCCTCAAATTTAACCTCCAGGCCGAAGCTCTCATTGATAATTTCTGCAGTCCTTCTCGTCCTTAACAGAGGACTTGAGTAAATGGCATCAATCCTTTGACCGCTCAATTTACGCTTGGCTTCATAAGCTTGTCTAATGCCTTCCTCATTCAAATCCACATCGGTCCATCCCAGATATGTTCCCTTCCTGTTGCTGTCTGTCTCGCCATGCCTCACCAATATAATTTCCAACATTTTATCCCTCACATTTATTTTTTTATAAACTATTCGGCAGGGTTTACAATACTTCGTGCAGTCTGGCAGATGTAGTAATTACAGCCTTCTTCTTAAGCTCATTATATAGCTTTAAAGCCTGTCCTCCCGTAAAATCCCGGGCTTCAGGCTTATCATCCTCAATTATTATAAGCTTGCCTGCATATGAAGCAGCTTCAAGATTCCGGATATTTTGCCTTCCAAAAAGCATGTTGCATAAAATGGTCACATCTGCCGCTTTTGTCAACCGGATGTTTTCTTCAAACAATTTGTCAGAAATATCGCTAAAGGGCTCCCCAACGATATGCCGGATGTTGAACACCTCTGCGCATTGAAGATCACTGTCCCCATGCGCAAAAACTCCTGCCGACAAGCTATACCCATATTCAAACAATTGTCTTATGACGCCTGAAGCAGCTCCGCCTCCTCCTATGACATGAATCCTTGCTCTATCCTTATGGCCTTCTGCCGAGTGCAAATAGAAATCAAGCAGCCCCGTCACCCTATTTCTATAAACCAATGCATTAACTCCATAAGCCCTGGAAATATTTTCAGCCGTCAGGACCTCTTCAGGATTTCCGGCTGCAACAATTGCTCCGTCTTTCATTAAGACCAGCTTGGTGCAATATTTTACTGCTATCTTTAAGTCATGTACGGCTGCAATAACTGTTTTTCCCGCCTCGCTTAAATCCCGGGCATGTTTGAATATCTGCTCCTGGTGAGTGATATCCAGACTTGCGGTAGGCTCATCCAGAAGAATTATCTCTGTTTCCTGCGTGAGCACCTTCGCAAACAAAACTCTCTGACTTTCTCCTCCTGACATTTGTGTAACAGGAGTCTTTTCAAATCTGAGAGTATCGGTGAGCTCCATATTTTCTCTTGCTATACGATAATCCTCCCTGCTTTCCCTTTTAAATCTGTTCATATGAGGATATCTGCCCATCAAAACAATATCCAGGGCCGGAAAAGAAAAGGAAACAGAAGTGTTCTGGCTCATCATGGCAACCCCTCTGGCAATTTCCCTATCATTCATATCCTTTATACTTTTGCCTTTGATTTGTATATCACCATCGGCTTTATTAATATTGTTTATGCATTTTAACAAAGTGGTCTTACCTGCCCCATTAGGTCCGATAAGTCCCACAAGCTCGGCTTTGCCGATGCTAAGAGATATTCCCTTTAGTATCTCTGCCTGATTGGCGCTGTATCGAAGACCCTCTATCACGACAACCTGATTTTCATTGTAATCCATCACATTATACCCCCATCCTTCCTTGCCTTTAACAGGAGATACAGGAAATAGGGCGCTCCAAGTAAGGATGTCACAATTCCGACACCAATTTCATTTGGAAAAAGCCTGGATACCAAATCGCAAACAACCAGGAAAATCGCGCCTCCGATGGCACTTACCGGAAGCAGAATCCTGTGGTTTGGCCCCACTATAAGCCTCATTATATGAGGTACTATAAGACCTACAAAGCTCACAGCTCCGGCGACACATACTGCAGAGGCCGTAGTGACGGAAACCAGAATCAATAATATCTTCCTTGTTCTTGAGGGATTAAGCCCTACAGCCTGTGCCTCCTCCTCTCCCATAAGAAGAATATTCAAATCTCTTGAGAAGGTAAACAGCAGCAAAACGCAGGTCATTACAGGCAAAAATACCAGCCCTACATGTTCCCACCGTCTGCCGTTCAGGCCTCCCACCGACCAGAACAGAAATTCCTTGACCTGATAATCATATGACAGGGTAAGGATGATATTTGTAATGGCACTTATAAATGTGCTTACGGCTATACCCGCCAGCACAAGAGTAAGAACGGGTACCTTGCCACCTCTGGAGGCAAGCATGTATATTATGAATGTAGCAGCAAATGAGCCTACAGATGCAAACAAGGGCATAAAGTAAATACTTTTTGCAGTAAGCCCCAAGGTTATGGCTATTACCGCTCCAAGGCCCGCACCGCTTGAGACACCAATTATTCCCGGATCCGCCATAGGATTTCTGAACATTCCCTGCATTATTGCACCTGACGTAGCAAGTCCTATCCCTACCAGCGCTGCAACAATTACCCTGGGGAATCTGACCAGGTATATGATAGGCTCCTGTCCTTCGGGAAAAGCCACATTTCCAAGCAATCCCCAGTTTTTCAATATTATTTTTACCGTTTGAATAAAAGGAACACTGACGGCACCTACGGCAGTAGCTATGATCATCACTGCAATAAGAATCATCAGCATAATGGGTATGATACCTTTTATATTCGGGTAATTAATTTTTTTCTTTTGAATATCAACATTAGCGCTCATGTCCTGCCTTCTTTCAAAACCACATTTGGGTGCATTTTTCTAATATAGGTCATAAGAAAAATATGCGCCCATCACACTTTGTACTTAGTTGAAAAGCTCAGGATAAGCAGCCTTAGCCGCGTCTTCTACACCCAAGACTGCATACTGCGATAATGCAGTGATGTGAGGATATGGCAAAGCGATCAGCTTTCCATTTTTCACCGCCTTGACCTCAGCCAGCGCCTTATCACCTTTAATAGC
>JARKQP010000301.1 GCA_029974875.1 Mobilitalea sp. | reverse complement strand
GCAATTTTCATATATCTGGGAGAATCAATTCTCTGACTCATATTGTGTCCCTCCTGGGTAATCTTGTACATACAACACAGTATACCACTATTATGCCCAGATTTAAAGTGGCAGGAGCCTGTCTGCCCCTGCCACTTTAATAAATATCTTTTCCTTATATTATGCCTATTATTTTTCTTCAATCAATCCGGCTAAAACGAGAAAGTCATGTGCTACGACATCCTCCTTCATTCCCAGGTCATCCACCCTGGCATTCAGCTCCTGCATCGTCTGCTCATCGAGCTTTCCCGCCAGACGGTTCAATGCCTCCTCTATCCCTGGATATTTCTCCAAGGTATCCTGGCGGACCACAGGCAGACAGTCATAGGGAGGGAAGAATTCCAGGTCATCCTCCAGTATTTTCAAATCAAATACCTTAATCTGTCCATCCGTAGCATAGGCATCCACTACGTCAACCTCACCTTCCCCCAAGGAACGGTACATGATACCGTGGTCCATTCCCTTGACATCCTTGAACTCCATATTATAAGCTTCCTTAAGTCCCGGATATCCGTCAGGACGGTCCTTGAATTCGAACTCACAGCCCAGGATCAGCTGATCCGCCACTTTTACCAGGTCGCTGAAGGTGTTCAGGTTATACTTCTCTGCCGTTTCCTGGGTTACGGCCAGGGTGTAGGTATTGTTAAAACCGAGAGCCTCCAGTGCCTTTAGGTTATCCTCTGCCGTCAGCTCCCTGGTCCTTGTAAGGGTTTCGGCAGAGGTGCTAGTCTCCTCCTGGTAATAATTTGCGACAATGGTGCCGGTATAATCCGGGTACATCTGGATATCATTATTTTCTAAGGCGGTCCAGGCAACATTTGAGCCTCCGAGCTTGACTTTCCTGACAACGGTCAGGTCTGTATACTCCTCTACCAGATCGTCCATCATATGGGCAATGACAATGTTTTCCGTAAAGTTCTTGGAGCCGACGGTAATCGTTCCCCCGTTCTTAGCTCCGCCTTTGCCGCATCCATAGACAGCCAGCGCCAACACTGCAATAAAGCCTATCATTAACATTCTTCTCTTCATACTATTCCCCTTTCTCCTTCACTTTTAAACCTTCCTTCCGGAATCATCCTACAGGTCCAAGCTGTCATCCAGCTT
>JARKQP010000867.1 GCA_029974875.1 Mobilitalea sp. | reverse complement strand
TTGGAAACCTCACCATTTGCTTCGTTGACGCGCTCCGCCTTTTGCGACTGCGCTTCCTGCAAAATCTTATCCACCTCTGCATCTGCCTTTGGCAGCTGTTCGTTTTGATATTTATTTGCATTATTTACTGCTGTATCTGCTGCCTGCTTGGCAGTTTCTACTGATTTAAAGGCTTCCATTACCTGGGAAGTAGGCGGCTCCGCATCCTGGATTGTGATATTAACTAACTGGATGCCGATATCCTGGCCCTCCAGCTTCTGTAAAATGGAATCCTTGATTTTAGACTGTATTTCAAATTTCCCGGTTGTAATCACGCTGTCCACATCATAACTGCCCACCGTCATACGGATACTGCTCTGCGCAATATTCTTCAATATGGTCACCGGAGAAGCGGAGGCATAAAGAAACTTGATCGGATCGGAAACCTTATACTCAACAAAGAAATCCACACTTACGAAATTGAAATCATTTGTGATCATCATAGATTCCGCATCCACGCTTTCACCCGTCTCCTGGTTATAGCCGATGGCAAAGCCATGGATCGTAGTATCCACCTTCTGGACCCTCTGGATAATCGGCAGCTTCATATGTAGCCCCGCCGTATTTACCGCCTTTGCCTTTCCGAAGGTAGTAATTACAGCCTGCTCCTGCTCCTTAATCGTATAGAAGGAATCCAGTGCAAAGATCGCTATAACGACTATAATAATCCCCAAAATAATGAATCTCCCAAACTTATTCATGTAGCTTCCAAAGTTTTTCTTTGGCGGGAAATCATAAATCTTCTTCTCTTCCATTAATAACCTCCACTCTTTCTTTTTAAATCATTCTTTTTAAATCATTCTGCTATTTCCTGATCTGTCCGTTGCCAAAGATAATATATTTCGTTGTAGTCAGTTCCTTCAGCCCCATTGGCCCTCTCGCGTGGAGCTTTTGGGTGCTGATACCGATCTCTGCGCCAAAGCCGAACTCATTACCGTCCGTAAACCGGGTGGAAGCATTTACGTAAACTGCTGCAGAATCAATTTCATTTAAAAATTTCATGGCACGGCCATAGTCCTTCGTGATAATCGCTTCTGAATGCTTCGTGCTGTAATGGTTAATGTGGTCAATTGCTTCCTCAATACTATCCACAAGCTTTAAGGAGATGATTTTATCCAGATACTCGGTTCCATAATCCTCCTCCTCTGCGGGTACAAAGCCGTTGCAAAGACTTAAGGCTCTTTCGTCTGCCCGGATCTCGACCTCCTTGGCATGGAGTCTTTCATATAGCCTTGGCAGGAATTCCTTGCTTACCTTTTCATGCACTACTAAGGATTCGCAGGTATTACAAACTCCCAGGCGCTGTGTCTTTGCATTGTCGATAATGTCCAAAGCCATGTCAAAGTCAGCGTACTCATCCACGTATACATGGCAATTACCGGTTCCCGTCTCGATCACTGGGATCGTGCTGTTCTCAACCACTGTTTTTATCAGTCCGGCACCGCCACGGGGAATCAGCAAGTCAACATAGGCATTCAGCCTCATAAAATCCCTTGCAACCTCCCTTGAGATATCCTCGATTAACTGTAATGCATCCTCATTGCATCCGGCCCTGCGTAAGCCCTGCCTTAAGGCGCTGACGATTGCTTTATTAGAATTAATTGCATCACTGCCGCCGCGGAGGATAACGGCATTGCCGGCTTTAAAGCATAAGCCGAAAGCATCTGCCGTAACATTGGGACGTGATTCATAGATAATTCCGATAACACCCATAGGAACCACCTTTTTACCGATAGTCAGGCCGTTTGGACGTACCGTCATATTC
>JARKQP010000275.1 GCA_029974875.1 Mobilitalea sp. | reverse complement strand
TGTATTGCCACCTTGTCACAAACACCGGCAATAACAAAGGTCTGTAAGGCACGGTTTTTCTTCAGCAGATGCCACGCGTCAAACAAATTGACGTCCTTGCCATTTGCTTTTTTGGGGAACATTTCGGGCTTGTCATTTGGCGTGATGGCAACAAACGCAATTACCTCAAAAACAACAGCTATAATGATTACGGTGATACACAACTCCTGTAACGCTGGAACATTGAGGGCCCCGTGCTTTGCAAACAGGAACTTAGATAAGTAAAAGCTCGTAAATGTTGAAACGACCGTAGTATAGATCATAACCCACCGGAATATTTTCGGGCGCTGAACAGGGTCGTTGGTAAGAACCGGGTTACCTGTATTGGTCGCTATACTTGAAATAGTGGAACCAATGATATAAATGGAATAAAACGCAACATATACCGCCACTCCGCGTCCGATACCCCAAAAGAATATGGTAAGCAGGGATATCGTTTGAAGAACCCTTCCTATTACTAGCAGGATACGGATTTTGCCGAACCTTGTCCTTAGCCTGTCAGTAAATAATGCGATAAAAGGGTCTATACTTGCGTCTAAGATACGGGAATAGGTAGCGATCAAGCCTGCTGTGACGACAGCAATGCCAAAGCCCCCAACTGCTATGTAACTTACAAACATCATTAATACAAGATAAACACTATTTGCAACCTGGTGAAAGGGCCATGTGACTATTTGCCATGATTTAGCCCTATTGTAATGCTTATTTTCTTCCATTTGATCTTCTCCTCCTAATTTCAACAGATGTTTAAACCCCAAAACAATGTTATGGATTCCTCCACAACAGAAAGCCCTCTTCTAATAAAGCGTATCGCCAGCCAGCTTTTCATAAAACTTCGCTATGGCGCTATGGTCATTCTGCCCCAGTCCGTCCCCTCGCAGGTTCTGCAGCATCTCCATGACGACCGCTGTAAGAGGCATGGGCGCTCCCGTAGAATGGGCTGTATCAATGGCATTACTCAGATCCTTGATATGCAGGTCGATTTTAAAGCCCGGCTTTATATTATTCGCCAGCATCATGGTTCCCTTTGCGTTTAAAACTGTGCTTCCTGCCAACCCGCCTTTGATGGCCTCATATACCCGGTTGGGATCCACCCCTGCCCTTTTAGCAAGCATAAACGCCTCTGACACTGCTGCTATATTTACCGCCACAATTACTTGGTTGGCCAGCTTAGTGGTATTTCCCGCACCTGACGCCCCACAGTAAACAACATCCGTTCCCATACACTTAAGGATGGGGACACATTCGTTAAACAAGGCTTCATCACCACCGCACATGATAGACAGGGTTCCCTCGATAGCCTTGGGCTCCCCTCCGCTTACGGGAGCTTCCAGCATTCTCACGCCCTTCTTAGCACAGTCCCCTGCTATTTCCTGGGATGCCAAAGGTGCAATAGAGCTCATGTCAACCACAATCAAACCCGGCTTTGCCACCGATAATACACCATTTTCTCCGCAAACCACCTCTTTTACATTTGGTGAATTTGGCAGCATGGTAATAATCATCTCACTATCGGCCACGGCCTCCGCTATGCTTGCAGCTGCCCTCGCACCGGCTTTAACCATATTCTCAACATTCTCTTTCTGGCGGTCATTGACAATAAGCTCATGCCCTGCTTTGATCAGGTTCTTAGCCATTGGCTTACCCATGATTCCTAGCCCGATAAATCCGATTTTCATAATCCATCTCCTTTTAATACCGTTTACTTTGTTTTTATTATTTGATATACCTACTAAAACTAATACGTTAAACCGCCCGATTGAAAGCCCTTTGAGTAAACATTCCTTTCGGTAAGCTGATTTACAAAGCCGCTTCCTTTGCGGTATGCTTCAATATTCTGATACACATATTCCAAGGAACGCTCTTCCCTATCTGGAAGCAGGGGAGTGATATGCGGCGTAATGATGACATTTGGCATATCCCAAAGGGGATTACCATGATCTAAGGGCTCCTTCTCAAAGGTATCAAGGCCGGCCCCG
The DNA here is from genome assembly GCA_029974875.1 of Mobilitalea sp. The sequence continues at coordinate 8,213 of JARKQP010000275.1, read as the reverse complement.
GCTATTGTTCCATTTTGCAAGGCTTCAATCATTGCCTTTTCATCTGCAAGCTCGCCGCGCCCCATATTGACAAGGAGGGCTGAAGGCTTCATCACTGCAAACTCCTCCTTTCCGAGCATATGCCAGGTCTCATCATTTAGCTCGACACATAGGATGATATAATCACATTCAGCCAGCATCTGATGCAAATTGTCCCCGCGCTCCGCAGAAAAAACCACATCCACATCTTCTGAATTTTCTGTCGTCCTGCGCCAGGCGAGAAGCCTCATGTCAAATGCCCTGAGCAGCCTAGCAACCTCAACACCCGTTTTCCCAAGGCCGATAATACCTGCCGTCTTTTTGTACATTCCTGTTTTCATGGAATATTCCCGGGTCGCCGCCCATCTGTGCTCCCTTTGCGCCTTCATAAGCATCGGCAAATCATAGGTCAGAGCCAGCATAAACATCAATGCATGCTCTGCGAGAGCCGGTGCGGAGCGTCCTGATGAGCTTGTCAAAACAATATCCCGTTCAAAAACCTCAGGTCTTGCAGAGCGATCCAGCCCAGCACGGCAGCAATGCACCCAACGCAAATTCTCCCCTGACAGTATCTGGTCATCCAGGTCGCTGTTCAGTATCGCGACATCTGCTTTTTTTATTGCCTCCGCAATAATATCCTTATCTCTCGGGGTACAGAAGGTAACCTCCGCCGGTTCCAGTGCCCGTCTCAGCTTCTCCTGATTCTCGGGTCTTATATATGCGGTCACAAGTACCGATTGTATTTCTGGCATAAAACAAAATCCTCCTATAAGTACTACATTTCATTCAGATTAAAAGTTAGATTTTCATCAGCAGTTTGCTGCAGCTTATAAAAAATCAAACTTTCTTCTGCTATTATTTTATAATAAATATAATGTTAAACTAAATAAATATCTTGTCATAAAGATTATTATATTGTCCGCTTTTACAACCTTGTTAATTCTGCACTATTTCATCCCAAAAACTTGTTACATTTGTACAATTACAAGGAGACAATTCCAGGTTTTGAAGCCAATTATGGCTGCCCTACATAATCCTCAATGGCTTGCGCCACAATTTTAGATACCCTTACCGCTTCTACCACTGTCTTTGCACCGGTCACTACATCTCCGGAAGCGAAGACACCCTCCCGGGTGGTTCTTCCGAATTCATCTGTCAAAAGGAGCCCACGGCCATTAATGTCAATTCCCTTTGAATTATTTATGATGTTCCTTCTCGGGCTTTGTCCAACGGCGATAATTACAGAGTTGCATTCAAATATATCCTCCGTGCCCTCAATATGTTCTACACTTTCTTTTTCGTCATCATCAATGCTGACAACCCGGTTCTGGATATATCTAACTCCCTGGTCTAATATCTCCAAGGGTGCCTGATAATATTTAAATTTCACACCGTCAAGCTTCGCATATTCTACCTCGATGGGTTCAGCATCGATACTTCCCGCCCCCTTACGGTACATAATCGTCACATCCCTGGATCCGTTCCGTAAGGCTGTTCTGGCAACATCCATTGCAACATTTCCTGCTCCAATGACGCAAACCCGGTTCCCCAGGGAATATACCTCCGGGTTCTTAAGATAATCGATTGCAAAATGGACATGCCCCAGGGTTTCACCCTTCATTTTCAAGGTCGTGGGGTTCCATACCCCAGTACCTATAAATACCGCCTTATATCCATCACGGAACAAATCATCAATTGTAATAATCGGGCCAATTAAAGTATTCGGGCGGATTTTAATACCCAATTCAATTAGTTTAACCTTTAGTCTGTCAAGCACTGTCTTAGGCAGGCGAAATTCCGGTATTCCATAGCGTAAAACGCCACCTATTTTATCATGGGCTTCAAAAATGGTTATATCATACCCTTTGGAAGCCAAGATAATCGCTATTGTTATTCCAGCTGGTCCGGAGCCTACAATTGCGATCTTTTTTCCCAACATTTTTTTAGGTTCAACGTTCATATAATTAAGATAAAAATCAGAAATGTAGTTTTCAACAATCCCGACCTTAATAGGATCCCCCTTCTTTCCTAAAACACAATATCCTTCACATTGCTTTTCGTGGGGACATACCAATGAGCATACAATGGAAAGAGGATTATTATTAAAAAGCATTTCACCAGCTTTCATAATGTCCCCATCCAGAAGCAGCCCTACCACGTCATTAAAGGGTGTATTTACCGGGCACCCGGCCTTACAGAGTGGCTTTTTGCATTGTAGGCACCTTTTTGCCATAGATATAGCAATATCAGACATATCTTTTACTCCTATTTCATCTTTTCCTTTTACTTTATCCATATACGGGGGGCATAATAAAAAGAGCGTGCCACAATAATCTTTTTGTTTTATTGCGGCACGTCCCTTTCATTTATAAGCCATCTTTTGTTATTAACAGCTATGCTTTACTTGATATAATTATTCAGCAGGAACAAACGCTGCAACAGCATCTTTCTCTGCGACAGCAGTGATCTCCTGATCTGTCAGGGAGCCAACCGTCCAAACTCCGCTAATTGTCTGCTGTCCATCCGCATCTGGTTTGGATTTGAATTGTCCGCCCTCTTTTTCCGTGAAGCTGAAGCTGTTATCTGTATATTCCCAGGTACCTTCTGAAAAGGTCTTCATGCCATAGGAGCCCATAGAAGATGTTGCTAAATATGTTTTATCATTGTTAAGCCTGAATACTATCTCCGCATCGCCCACTACGGTCGTTAAGCTTCCCTTAAAGTCTAACTGTTCCGCAGTTGCTGCCGTATTTCCTGCGTCGGATGTACCTTCTGAAGCTCCTGTGTCCTCTGGGCCTGCTGTATCCTCTGAGGATGTCTGACCCGGTGCAGTTGTTGGACTGGGTGTATCAGAGCCTCCCTTGTTTGCTGTACATGCGGCTAAAGAAATAACCGCTGCCAACATCGTAATAATTGTAAATACCTTACTCTTTCTCATGATCTTCCTCCCTTTCATTCAACACAATGCGATAAGCATTGTAAACTCTTAAATATGTTGAAATTTCATGACTTATTCTATAAAAAAAACACCCATTACAACAATTAATATTTTGTCTTAATAGTAAAATTCTTGCGCTCTTTTCTTGGATTATCATTTTTCTTATATTAATCACAACATATTTATCATCCTGGCCTTTCACAACGATTGATAACTACATTGATTTATACTATAATGCAAGCATAGATGGCCTCCGGCCGGATATACTTATGTTTAATTGAATAACGTTTGGAGGTATGCAAGTGCTCGGAAGAGAAGAACGGCTAGAGGTCTTTCAACAGCTTACGGACTGCTGCTATAATATCTGGAATTGGAAATATGATACAAGCTTCAATATAATTGGGAGCAACTGCCCTCACGAATTATTGTTTGACAGGCTCCTTCAGGCCGATGGACGCCGTAAAGCAATCGAAGAACATATGCATAAGTGTTATGTCCCTATGATCTATACAACCTCGGCAATACTGTCTTGGATTATTGCATTTGAGAAATCAGAAAACGGCGTTACAGGCATACATGTGAAAGGGCCATTTTTCAAAGGATTTAACGATGAAAAGAGCTATTCAGACATTCTGAAACCGCTTTGCCTGGATAAGGAGGCAGAGGCTACGATGCGTTCCTCTTTACCGTCATTGCCAATGCTGACTTCCTCCAGTATTATACAGTTTGCGCTAATGCTCCATTATAGCCTCAATGCCGAAACCATATCAGCTTCGGAGGTTTTGCCCTATAGCACAATGAAAGCAAAGCATAAAAACCCTGGCAGGGTATTGATCGATCAATTCGAGGGAACCAGCGGCTATTGGGAAACCGAACAGGAACTGCTTCACAAGGTACGAAGTGGAGATCTGAACTACCGGGAAGTAATCGAACGGGCCTCCATCCTTTCAAATTGGAAGTATGATGGGGATAAAATGAGTGTGGATTACTATAGGCAGCACCTTCATGTTCTCCTGACATTGGTTTCACGGGCTGCAGTAGATGGTAGCCTTCCACGCAAAATATCATTTTCCATGTGTTCCGACTACAGAAGAATGCTAAACCGGTGTTATACGGTTAGCGGCTTACATCAGATAAGTGACGTTATGTTATCGGACTATATACAACGCGTTTACGAAATGAAGAAACTTTCAACATCCCCCAGCCCCATACGTATGTGCTGTGCGTATATTGATACCCATCCCGGGGAAAAGCTGACATTAGAATTTCTAGCAAAAAAAGTTGGATATTCCGTGTATTATTTATCAAGAAAATTCGAGCAGGAAGTAGGTGTCTCTATAACAGATTATATCTGTAATAAACGTCTTGAAAGAGCCAAGTACATGCTCACAAGTACCAATTTGGGCATTGAGAGAATCAGCGAAGAATTGGGATTTGGCTCAAGAAGTTATTTTACTTCCATCTTCAGCAAGAATATTGGCATGACACCAAGTGAGTACCGCAAAAGGACAGGCACAATATGATATTTTTTTTAAAAAACATATGCATCGTAAAAGCCATTCATAATAAGATGACTGCTTCATTCAGAATCTTACAACGAATGGCTTTTGTGCTACTTCTGCTCGCCTTACCTAATTTATATAACTTTACGTTTCGGCCACATACTCTTTCTTTTTCTCAATTTTATCTTCTGCAATTTTAAATTTTTCTACCAGCTTTTTAAGCTCAAGAACTAAAGTATCTACTTGTATACAGACCTGGTTAATGTTTGTCATGGCAGCAAGGACTTCCTCTGCTGTTGCTGATGTTTCTTCCGTACCGGCAGCGTATTCTTCGGAAAAAGCGGATACATTGCTGCCAAAGTCAGCTACAATCCCACGGTTCCGTTCCATATTACGGGAAATTTCATTCAATTCACCGATTTCCCGATTAATATTATCCAAAGCGCTCACAATAGCCATATATTTTTCCTTTGTATCATTTACGCTATTGGCCTGGAGCTTTACGATATACTTCACCACTTTACTTTCCTTGCTGGCAGTATCAATGTTGGCTATAAGCTCATTCAACATTTCATCAATTATCATAGTGGATTTTTTGGATTGCTCAGACAATTTACTAATTTCATTTGCCACTACAGCAAAGCCCTTTCCTGCTTCACCGGCACTAGCTGCCTCAATAGAGGCATTAAGGGCTAATAGCTTTGTTTTCTTGGAGATATCTGTAATCATCGCACTTGCTTCCCCAATTTTTCCTGCTTTTATGCTTGTGGCATCAATGATATCAAAGATAGATTGGAAAGCCTCCTGGTTCTTCCTCGTTATCTGTTCCAATTGATTTACAGATTCCAGGCCTGACTGACTGGCTGCCATAATGTTCTGACTAGCTTCCGATAGTACATTAGCGCTGTCGGAGCTGTGCCCGATAGCTTTGCCAAGGTCGGCTATCTCATCTACCAATTGCTGTGCATCCTCTGCCTGATGGGAAGCACCCTCCGCTATTTCACCAACTGTTTTTGCTATTTCGTTCATTGAACCAGTTACTTCATCGGTGCTAATCCGAAGTGTCTTTGAGACTGCCGACAAATGCTCTGCTGTTTTAATTACCTGCGTAATAATCCCTCGAAGTGATACCACCAATTTTCCAACTGACCTTGACAATATCCCTAATTCATCTTTACTGCCTGCATCAAATGCCTCAATCGATAGGTCATTGTCTGCTAACGACTCCATATTACCTGTCAGTTTCTTTATATTGTCTACAATATACCGGATAATGAAAATTGAAACTGCTGTGATTAGAATGACCACAGCTAATACTCCTGCCGATAATGCAATAATCCCAGTAAGCATTTTCCCATTCAAATCATTGTCTGCCTGGGTGACGTAGGAGTCCAGTGTAATTATCATATGATCAAGGACTGTCCTGACCTGCTTAAAAAGCTCCAGTTTATTTTCCATACTTTCAATAGAGCTGGAACCTGTCTCCATTTCATATGAGGCCCATTGGCTATATAATTCCATATATTGGTCATTGAGTTCCGATAAGCTCATCTGAACCTCGCTATCTTTAAATTCCAAATAGATCTCATCATGCTCCTGAAGATTGGCCATTGCAAGGTTAACAAGTTCCATGGCTTGCTTATTATTATCTGAATACATGCCAAGCAAATGTTTTTTCTTATCTCCATCTACCGAATTGCCTGCCAGCAGCAACTTCACTTCTGACATTGAGGATTGATATAAGTCTCTTTCTGCATTATGTATTAAGGATACATTATGATAAACCAAATCATAATAAAGGTTCCTTGCGTCCATGTTAGCATCATGGGCCAAAATACTAAGTCGATTCACAGCCACCAAAGAGACCAATAATGCAGGCAGTAATACCATCCACAATTTAAACGATACTTTTGTGTTTTTAATTATTTTCATTCATTCGTTCCCTTCATTGCATACAAAGTCATTCCCAGAATCTTTTTAAAAAATCGCAAAAGTACACCACTGGAATATAGAATCCAGCAGGATAACGGAATATCCAAATTTATCAGCTCCATAATGTAATGGCCTCCCCATTAAGGAGGCCATTACATTTGGCACTAGCATAATTTATTTAACAGTTACTGTTCTCGTCTTACTTTTAACATTATCAAGTTTTAAATATACAGAAATTTTTGTTCCTTTCTTTAATGCAGGTACTTTTACTGAATATTTTCCAGATGATGTTGTTTTATCTGTATATGTTTTACTGCCCACTTTAACATATACTATTGAGTTCTTCAGACAAGCACCACTGACTGCAGTTTTCCCGGCCTTATATGCTGTTATGGTTGGTTTATAGTTCTTTACCTTATCCGATGATGCGGCAGATACTGCTTCCTTTTTATCTGCCTGCTTTTCAAAGTCTTCGGCTGCTTTTTTGAAAAACTCGTTGTCTGTGTCAACTGCTGAACCATCATTCTTTTCAACCATTTCACTGCATAGGAAGCAAAGGTATCGTAGGTCGCCTTTAATTCCGGATTCTTTTCTGCAAAACTATCTAAGCTAGTGCCGTTCATATACATATGTAATGAAGCGGATTTAATCTTTCCATCAGCAACAACTGTCTCTAAATGATATTCAAAGGTTTCACCTGTTGTTTTTCCAGTATAGGTTCCATCCTTATAGGTATAAGCCTTTGCTGCAAATGCTGTTGCCGGTATGCTGCCCAAAACCATGACTGCAACTAATAGTGATACTATAATCTTTTTGATATTCCTCATTATAATTTCCTCCTAAAATTTAATTGAATTATATATTGATCCAGAAACTTTTATGTTTTTTTCATTTTGCATCCCTCCCATACTTCATTTTAATTAACTAAGTTTAGTACATGCAGCTATTTTCATGTGTACCAAACTATTCCATAGAAATCCTGCTATCCCCATAGTAGGCGGATTACGTTTCAGATTAATGCTCACGGTCCATGACACGGTTAATCATGTTCATTGCAAAAGCAGGACTTAGTCTATATAGCCAGTTCATTATGTTGCAATCTTTTCCTAAATACCTGCGAAGCTTGTTTTTCTCCATGGAATCGATCGTTAATTCAGCCGCTTTCTTAGGAGACAGGAGAAGATTAGATTTTTTTTCATTACTGGAAACATTATGAACTATATTGGAATTTTTCTTAATATCTGTCGCTATACCACCGGGGATTACAACAGTTACGTTTACATTAGTGTCAATTAACTCCGAGTGCAGACTTTCGGAAAGAAGTTTAACTGCCGCCTTTGAAGCCCCATAGATATTTTGACCCGGAACTGGCATGAAACCTCCCATACTGGAGACATTCACAATATGTGCCTCTGGTCTTGTAACTAAGTGTTTCAGAAAAGCCTTAACCATGTAGAGCGTTCCATAAAAATTAATATTCATAACACGTTCAATACGGTCAAATTCCAGATCCTTCAAGTGAATAAACGGTTGTATAATTCCTGCATTATTGATAATTCCATCTACCTTACCATGTTCTGTAATTAGATCTTCTGCAAAGGAAAATACCGCCTCTTTATTCGAAACATCAACAATATACGTAAATAAATTCTTATTATTTCCTGAAATTTTCACCGTCTCATTCAGGGCATCCCTATTAATATCAACTGCAAATACTTTTGCCCCCTTGCTAAGTAGTGTAAGAACCAACTCTCTCCCCACACCGTTTCCGCCTCCAGTTACTACAATGTTTTTTCCCTGAGCTTTCATATATGTATCATTTG
>JARKQP010000260.1 GCA_029974875.1 Mobilitalea sp. | reverse complement strand
ATGTTTCAGGCGTAGGCTCCGAAAATCCTGAAGACTATACAAATGTTTTAAGAGCATGCGCCGGGGACCCGTCCATAGGCTTAATACTGGTTTCCCAGGATGCCCCAAAGGGCATAGGTTTGAGCACCATTGACCACTACTCCAAGATAGCTGGAGCGGTGACAGAATTTTTCAAGGAAGACGGGAAGCCTGTTATTATGTTTTCCAATCATTCCACACCATATGAAGAGGAGGTGATGCAGCATTTAATTGATTCCGGAGTCCCTTACCTGCAGGGAACAAGAGAATCTGTAGCCGCAGTTAAACATATTGTCGACTATTATGATAATTGCGGTACTGAAGAAGAAAAGACAGAGAGCTTGACAGATATTAAAGATATGTTGGATATGACGGCAGCCGCTATTGATGAGCTTTTCCAGGAGAAAAGCTTCCTGGGAGAGAGAGAAGGCAAAAACTTATTATCCATGATTGGAATTCCTGTTACACAGGATTATCTGTGCAAATCTGAAGAGGAGGTATTGTCGGCCTGCGAAAAAACAAGATATCCGCTGGCTATAAAGATTGACTCCCCGGATATAGCACATAAAACCGATGCCGGTGGAGTGGCATTGAATATAGGCAGTGCCTTTGAAGCTTCGGATGCGTATAAAAGGATGATAAGAACAATAGGGGAGAAGATGCCAGAGGCGCGCATCGACGGTGTACTGGTGCAGGAAATGGTTCCTGATGGCGTTGACCTTATTATAGGAGTACATAAGGACCCCCAGTTTGGACATGTTATGGTATATGACCTTGGGGGTATCTATGTAGAGGTATTTAAGGATTCTTCCCTGGGACTTATTCCCCTTAGCAGGGAAAAAGCAAGACAAATGATATTAAAGTCCAAAAGCTATGCACTCCTTAATGAGTGCAGGGGAAGAAAAGCGCTGGATACAGAGCTTTTAGTGGATATTATGATTAAACTGTCCCAATTTGTAAGTCATTATGGCGGCCTTGTTTCTGAAATTGATTTAAATCCCGTGAGAATTGGGACCTTTGGAGTTAAGGTCCTGGATGCATTAATAGTATTAAACAAGTAAAGTCCAATTAAAGAATATATTAATGGAGGTATTTTA
>JARKQP010000253.1 GCA_029974875.1 Mobilitalea sp. | reverse complement strand
GCACATTCAAAATTCTATTATAATATGATCCGTAACCGCTCCTGCGTCTTCTCAACAAGCCCATTGAGCAGCATCTTAGATCTTTTTATTGAGATTTATAACCTGCGTTATAAAAATGATATGGATGATAATATTAAGTCAAGTCTCCTCATTCATAAATTGCTTTATGAGCTATATCAAATATCTACTAATATTGAAAATACAAAAAACATTACGCCTGTCCAGGAAACAATTATTAATAATGTGATAAAATATATATCGAAAAATTATAAGCATGATCTCAGCTTGGATATTATCTGTAATGAAATGAGCTTCTCAAAGTGCTATTTTTGTAAGATTTTTAAGGAGCATATGGGGGTGACAATCCATCAATACATCAGTGAATACAGAGTAGAAAAATCAAAAGACCTACTAACCTATTCCAAGCTATCTATTAACGCCATCGCTACATCCGTCGGTTTCAAAAATACGCTGACCTATAGCCGCAATTTTGAGCGCTCCATGCATATGACCCCTACGGAATATAGGAAGTATTTCTAAATCAATAAACAGAATAAGGAATCTCCATCAGCTGTGCTACCTTTGTAAATAAACCTGCGTTATGGCCGACGGATAAGGCGAGATGATGGGTCGGAGCTTCTACGAACCATCTGTCCATATACTCTGCCGGTTTTTGTGCAAACCGGATATGGGTGGAGGTATTTCCATTCAGCAGGATCGGTGCATCGATGGCTTCTCCTTCACTGATATTGAACTTAAGCCTTCCATCCCCCGTCTGGGTAATTCCCAGAGTCGTAACAGGGCCTGGCTGGACCTTCGCTTCTACGGATACCCCGCTGCCACGCTTGCCATGGTAAACTCCCATTCCCCGAAGGATCGGCTTGCCCTTGGAGATGAGGAAATGGAATGGCCCATCATGCCCCAGGATCATAGTATCGCGGTTAAAGTCCGCCGCTACAATCTCACAGAAGCTTCCTCCATTATTCAATATATCAGAAATCTTCATTGCAAGAGCTGTCTTGATATCGCCCTCTCCGGAGCAGGCAACGCCCTGGGCCGTCAATAGGGAGTGTCCGACGATGAATCCGCTTTGGATTTCCTCATAATAGTTATCGCGCCCGTGATAATAATAGGAAATGCTGTCCAGGTTGCGGTCCAGCACCATCTTTTCCTGGGCCACCGCCACCTTTGCGGACCATTCCAGCTGCTGCGGAGTCGGCTTCTTCGCAATAGGGTC
>JARKQP010000236.1 GCA_029974875.1 Mobilitalea sp. | reverse complement strand
GATCCACGCTTCCTCGGCATCCTTATCAAAATAAAGCTTAAATATCGTCATATAGTTTCTTCCATTAATTTAGCATTGTGAAGGAGCTCGCTTAAACGGTCTACTTCCTTTTGGAAAATCTCTTTTCCGGCATCCGTGATCAGGTATTCCTTTTTCTTGCGGGAAGCCTTATCCTCGCTGTAAAGGCTGATCCAACCTCTGGTCAGCATGGAATTAATGGCACCGTATAAGGTTCCGGCACCCAGTATAACCCGGGAGCCTGTAATGGACTCAATTTCCTGAATGATTCCATAGCCATGGTTTGGTCTTCGGACAGAAAGCAGGATATAATATAGTGCTTCTGTTAAGGGCATATTATTTTCCACATGTATCATCCTCCAATATATCGACTTGTGATATATTAAATATATCATCAAACGATATATTTGTCAACGATATATGATAAAAATATTTTATTAGTGGAATGCTTTATCGGGTAGGATAATAAGAAATTTAATCAGTCTGCCATTATCCGGGGATAATTGGCAGCCACTAGTTGAGAAATGCTTAATTAATCATTGAAATCTTTAGGTATGGAGAATATAATAAAGCGTAGTGAGCTTACTGCAAGCTTGCTTGCAAGTATGCGATCGGAGCTGAAGACCCTGGGCATGGTTTTGCCCAGGGTATAATAAAGCATAGTGAGCTTACCGCAAGCTTGCTTGCAGGTATGCGATCGGAGTTGGAGGCTCTGGGCATGGTTTTGCTCCTGGTATAATAATGTGTAGTGGCCATACGCTTATTTACAAGTATGCGGTCAGAGCTGGAGACCATGGAAGCTAAGGCCTTCTTGAGAGGAGATTTTTGTGCAGAATAAATTTAATGAATTGAGAGAAAAACATTCCGTTTTTACATACGACAAATATGAAATACTTGACCAGGGTGACAGGCTTGTCATTACCTATTATTTTTATATTGATGGATTTGCGGCCTTTACTCCCAGATGGGAATTCCGTAAAAAGCATGTACAGCTGGACTATGAGAAGGAAGAGACAGTAAACCGGCTGGCGTTCCAGCTTGGGCTGGTGGAGCTGGTCAGCTATTGGAAATGCGCCTGCCCTCCGTTGGTGCGGATCAAGGCCGGAAGCCTTGGAGAAGCCCAGATTGCCTGGTGGAAGCAGCAATATTACCTTGGCCTGGGTGAATTCTTCTATACGAATGGGATTGAAACCAGCCTGGAGGAATTTATGAGGGTGGAGATCCTTGCCCCGGAAGACCAGAAGGATTATTTTAAATTGGAAAAAATAAAGAAGGGCTGTATGATTCCTATCGGAGGTGGCAAGGATTCTGTTGTAACCCTGGAGCTGTTAAGTGACCGGAAAGAGAGTAATCTCTGCTTTATGATTAACAAAAAGCTGACCTCCATCCAGTGTGCCACGGCAGCAGGCTATGGGGAAGAGGATATCCTGATCGTAAACCGGAGCCTGGACGGGAATTTGCTGGAGCTGAACCGGCAGGGATATCTGAACGGGCATACACCCTTCTCTGCCATCGTTGCATTTTCCTCCGTCCTGGCGGCATATCTTCATGACAAGGAGTATGTGGTGCTTTCCAATGAAGCCAGTGCAAATGAAAGCACTGTTGAGGGAACGGAGGTAAACCACCAATATTCCAAGTCCTATAAATTTGAGCTGGATTTTATCAATTATGAAAGGGAATATGTAAATAGCGGGGTGCATTATTTTAGCCTGCTCCGCCCCTTTAGTGAATTCCAGATAGCAAGGTTTTTTGCAAGGCAGGAAAAATACCATTTTATCTTCCATAGCTGTAACGTGGGCAGTAAGCTGGACAGGTGGTGCGGAGCCTGTCCAAAATGCCTGTTTGTCTATATGATCCTGTCACCGTTTTTGGAGCTGGACCGGTTAGCCCAGATCTTTGGAAGGGATATGCTAAATGATGAAAGCCTGATCCCGGTCTTTGATAAGCTGATCGGAGCCGCGCCGGAGAAGCCCTTTGAATGCGTGGGAACCTGTGATGAGGTGAACACGGCAATCTGTACGGTAGTTCGCCGTTACGGGGAAGAGGGGAAGGAGCTGCCAAGACTTTATGAATATTATAAGGGCAAGGAGCAGTACAAGGCATATGTACAGGCAGAGAATCCTTACCTGACCTTTTATAATGTAGAAAATTCAGTGCCGGAGGAATTTGTGGATCGCTTAAGAAGCCTGATGCTTAACTGAGAAGGCTGGAGTAAAAGCCATCTGCCATATAAAACAAAGGCTATACCCATGTAGATTAATGGATGTACGGGCACTCCCGGAAACTAGCTTGCATGCATCTTTGTAGCTGATTGTTCGCCAAATGCACACAAAGAGTGTCTAAGAGCGCTCTATACTTGAAAAGAGGGAAGGTTGAATGAAATAAAATTAATAAACGAAGGAGGGACCGGATCCATGCCAGCACTTTTATGGCGTTTTGTGCGGTAAAGGGCATGGATATAAACATGATAACTCAGATATGTGAAAAACTGAAAAATAAAAAGGTGCTGCTGCTCGGATTTGGGAGGGAAGGAAAATCCACCTATCATTTTATCAGAAAGCATTTACCGGATATGCACCTGGGGATTTATGATAAAAATGAAATAAAGGACAATCTGACCCAGGTTACCCTGCACAGCGGGAGCTCCTATCAGGAAATTCTTGCGGATTATGATGTGATTATAAAAAGTCCGGGAATCGTCTTTGCCAGTAAGGACGGCAGGGATAAGGCAAAGCTGACCTCACAGACGGATCTGTTCTTAGAATTTTACAGTGATCAGACCATTGGTATTACAGGAACGAAGGGGAAAAGCACGACCTCTTCCTTGGTTTACCATGTACTCCACAGCGCCGGAAGGGACGTACGCCTGGTGGGAAATATCGGTGTCCCGGTGTTTGATGTGCTGGAGGAGATCAGCAGGAAGACGCTGGTTGTATTTGAGCTTTCTTCCCATCAGCTGGAGCATGTGACCCATTCGCCCCATATCGGAATGCACCTGAACCTGTACCAGGAGCATCTGGATCATTACGGAACCTTTGAAAAATATGCGGAAGCGAAGGAAAACATTTATAAATTTATGCAGAAGGGAGACCTTCTTATTTATAATAAAGAGTTCCTTAATCCGGGGAAGCATATGAAGGCAGCTGCCATTACCCTCTCCGATACGGATGGCGATGCGGATGTAAGGGTAAGGGAGAACCATATTTATTATAAGGAAAGGCATATTGAGGTCATAGATGATGAAATCCTGTTGAAGGGGCATCATAATGTGTATAATATAGCGGCGGCCTATAGCGTGGCCTGTTATCTCGGGGTGGATGACGACAGCTTCTACGGGGCGGTAAAAACCTTTAAGCCATTGCCCCACCGCATGGAATATGTGGCGGAGGTAGCCGGGATAACCTTCTATAATGATTCGATCTCTACCATTTGCGAGACTACAATTCAGGCGGCAATGAGCATCAGGAATATTGATACAGTCATCCTGGGAGGTATGGATCGCGGAATAGAATATAAGCCTTTGGTGGACTACCTTTTGGATTCGGGAATCAGAAACCTGATCCTTATGCCTGACACCGGCTACCGGATCCAAACGATGATTGCCAATATGGAAAAGCCGGACATGGATAAAAATATCATTACCGTAACCGGCGTTGAGGAAGCGGTGCAGAAGGCAAAGGAGGTAACAAAGAGGGGTATGACCTGCTTATTTTCTCCTGCAGCCGCCAGCTATGGATTTTTTAAGAACTTTGAGGAGCGGGGAGAGGTATTTAAGAGGCTTGTGTTAAGCAATTAAAAACAGGTTTATAATCCTGACAATTTATAATCCGGCAATCCTTCATTCCTGTAGCATAATATACCAAAGGCATCTACCGGAGCAGATTAAGGATTTCCTGGGGGTTTTTATTTGCCTGTGCCATAATACTTTGTCCCGCCTGGGATAATATATTCAGCTTAGACAGCGTCACCATTTCCTTTGCCATATTAAGATCCCGGATTCTGGATTCGGAGGCGGCCAGGTTTTCAGAGGCATTGTCAACGTTGGAAACGGCGTGTTCCATTCTGTTATAAACGGCTCCGAGGCCGCTGCGGCTTCTGCTCAGCCGGTCGAGGGCGGCAGAGACCCGTCCTATTGTATGAGTGGCATCTATATGGCTTAATACATTCACGCCTTCGATGCCAAGGCTGGAAGCAGTAGTATTGGGAAGATCTATGTTGATATGTTGGTTTTCATTCGCACCGGCCTGTATATAGAGGCTGGGGCTTCCGGTCTTTGTTATGGTCGTCTGGATGTAGCCGGAACCAAGGACGCCGTAAGAGCTGTCGAGGGGCGGCTGATCCTCACGCCAGTCGTATAAAATCAGCTGTTCCGGCGTGGAAGAATCCTTCATAAACCTGGTATAGTGGGTCATGAGGGGAGAAGCTGTGTTAATAATAGTATCTATTAGCTGGTCAGCGGTAGTAACACCGCTGATATCTACATTAATAACGGGGTTAGGGCTGCCGGTGGAGGGAGACGGTGACGTTGTGAAGCGGATGCTGTATTTTTCATCGCAGGTACAGCAGGTGCTATAAAACCCTTTTCCATCCAAATCGCTGATATCTCCCGGAGTCATGGAGGGAAAATTGATGGTTGCCGTTGCATGCTGCGCCGGTGAAGGGCTGCCGGGGGGCTGAAGGCTTTGAAGCACCAGCTGGCTTCCGCTAAAGACCACACTGGCAGGTAAGCTGGAGCCCATTGTAGTTTCGTTCTTTGTGATCTGTTCATTCCCACCCTTTAATAATTTAATTTCGTTGAATTCCGTGTCCTCGGCAATGTCGTCGATGTGTTCGATTAACATATTGATCTCTTCCTGGATGTTGGCGCGGTCTTCAAAGGTATAGGTGTCATTGGCACCCTGTACACTTAATTCGCGTATTCTCTGAAGGACATCGTGAACCTCCTGCATGGCGCCGTCCGCCGTCTGAAGGAGGGAAAGGCCATCCTGTAGGTTGGAGCTGGCCTGGTCAAGACCCCTGATCTGGGCACGCATTTTTTCTGAGATGGACAAACCGGCAGCATCATCTGCAGAGCGGTTTATACGGTAACCGGAGGACAATTTCTCGCTGGAGGAGGAACGCCTGCCATTGTTTATTTTCAGGTTACGGTTAATGTTCATAGCGGATAAATTATGTTGGATTATCATTTGTTTTCTACCCCACATTACGCATTTTGCTTGTCTGGATAATATTATAATCCTTGGGAATGTAATTGGCAATAAGCTGGAAAGAATATTGTTGAATATTGCAGCGTTACTTGCAACGTTGATCAAGGTGCCACAGAGGTATCAAGAAGCTTCAATGATACAAAACTCCAATCCGCTGGCGTAGGTGGAATGGAGTTTTTTGGTCTGGTATAAAAAATATAGTGTTTGCAACGAATTTATGATAAAATATTGTTAAAAATTAAGTTATACAATAGGTAGGGAGAACGGAAAAATGATCAATGATTCCAATGGCAAATATGATTATCAGATTGCTAGGCCTATTACCAATAAGGAATACAAGCAGACATGTTGGGATATGGCAACCGGGCTGCAAGCCGTGGATGGATTAAAGCCAAGTAAATATCTGTATGAACTTGCAGAGCAGCATATTGCAGGAGCTTTGACGAACGAAGAAATTGATGAGCTGCTGTATAAAAAGCATGCTGGTGAATCGCCGGAAGAACAAAGTAACAGAGAAAAAGAAGCAGACCTTGTATCCAACCGGATTGTTAAGCTGCTTACAGAGCAGGCCTTTACTTTTTCACCGGCAACGATTAAATACATCCACCGAACTCTGTTCGAGGGGATCTATAACCATGCAGGAGTTTTCCGAACCTGCAATATCAGTAAAGGTGAACCTATTCTGAACGGTAAATCCGTTCTGTATGCCAACTATCAGATGATTAGCGATACCTACGCCTATGATTTTGAGGAAGAAAAAAAGAGAACTTATGTAAAAATGAATCCGCCTCAAATAATAAAGAAAATATCGGAATTTACATCCTCTCTGTGGCAGGTTCATCCGTTTCTGGAGGGTAATACCAGAACAACTGCCGTATTTATGGAGTGTTACCTGAGCAGTATTGGCTTTCATACAGATAATACCCTTTTCAAGGATCATGTCCAGTATTTTAGGAATGCCTTGGTACGATCCAATTATGCCGATTATGGCTACGGAGTGGATACGGATTTCACATTTCTGGAGATATTTTATGAAAACCTGTTATTTGGAGGGAAACATGAATTGAGGAACAGGGATATGATTGTTTCCGCATATTTTGAGAAGAATGAGTCATAACACCCGTTTTTAGGTTTGCCCTCCTACGTGCGTTGTGTGAGGTGGGCTAATCAGCTGGTAGTTAGCCTATCCGGTTTGGAATCAAGGGTTGTAATATTATCAGGAACATGTTAATATAGCTCCATAAGTATTAAGAAACGAGGTTGAAGGAATGATTATTACTACTTGCTAATCAGTGAAATGAATAAGTAACATTATGGGACTATAGATAGTCTTGTTTTGTTACGGCAAGAAGTTATCATTCCTAATTCTTATCGGTATTATTTATCATAAGCGCTGCTGTATCAGCTATTATTTTATTATGGCTATGGGGCAGTGGCATTCCTGAAGGTTTGGCTTCTGGTAATCAGGCTTTGGCTATTATAGCTTTGGCGGCTTGGTGTCCGGTAATTAAGCTTTGGGAAAAATCTGTTAAGGACATTAGGGTCACAAGAGGATAGCTTCTTGTGGCTTTTTTATGTTAATTTTCAAGAAGTGTTAATTTTCAAGAAGTGTTAAATTTCAGGAAATGATGATTTTTAAGAAATGATAGCTCTCAAAAAAATGTCAGCTTTTAGAAAATGATAACTATTGAGAAATGATAACTCTCAAAAAAGTCAGCTTTCAGAAAATGATAACTCTTGAGAAATGATAACTCTCAAAAAAATGTTAGCTTTTAAGAAATATTAAGCTTTAAGAAATGGATTAAGACGGGAGGTACTTATTATGTCGCAGATTATGATAAATGATTTAACCTTTAGCTATGATACAGCCTATGATAATATTTTTGAGCATGTTAATTTTATCATTGATACAGATTGGAGACTGGGCTTTATCGGAAGGAACGGTAAAGGAAAAACGACATTTTTAAATTTATTATTAGGAAAATATGAATACAAGGGGAGTATTACAAGCTCCGTTCAATTTGATTATTTTCCCTTTGAAATAAGGGATGAAGAAGAGAATACGTTACAACTTATTAAGAACAAGATAGCACCCTTTACTGAATGGGAGGAACAGATGCAGCAATGTCTTGCCCGGATGGAAAACCTTCAGACAGAGGATGCCCGGATAGAGGGCATTCAAGCAGGGGAACTTCGAGCAGGGGAACTTCAAGCAGGGGGACTTCAAGCGGGGGAATTTCAAGCAAGGGATACCCAAGAAGAGGCTTCCCAGCCGGAATCCCCGGAGTCAGAGGAGGAGGTGCTGGAACGCTACGGCAGGCTGCTCGACCTGTATCAGACTCATGATGGTTATATGATTGGGGAGCTGATTGAGAAAGAGCTTGGCAAGCTGCAGGTAGACCCGTCAGTGCTGGACAGACCCTTCCGCACCCTTAGCTTTGGGGAGCGTACCAAGGTGATGCTTGCTGCCCTCTTCCTGAAAAAGAACCGGTTCCTCCTAATTGATGAGCCGACGAATCATCTTGATCTGGAAGGAAGAGAAACTTTGGCGAAATACCTTCAGACAAAGCAGGGGTTTATCCTGGTATCCCATGACAGGGCATTCCTGGATGCCTGTATTGACCATGTGCTATCAATTAACCGTGCTGATATTGAGGTTATGAAGGGGAATTATACCACCTGGCAGCAGAATAAGGAGCTGCGGGATAGGTGTGAATTAGAGAAAAACCAGCAATTGAAGAAGGAAATTGCCGTGCTTGGGGAAGCGGCCAAACGGGCTATGGGCTGGTCGGACCAGGTGGAAGCATCAAAAATAGGAATGCATCTGTACGACCGTGGCTTTGTCGGGCATAAGGCTGCAAAAATGATGAAGAGGGCAAAATCCATTGAGG
This sequence comes from Mobilitalea sp., assembly GCA_029974875.1. Next base: position 5,600 of record JARKQP010000236.1, on the reverse strand, counting down.
GTCGGAAGCTGGATGCAATGGAAGAAAAAAAGGGACTTCTGAAAAATGTAGAGCAGGCAGATGAACTTAAAATGAACCTCCTCCCCTTTCCAAAAAAACGGCTGATTGATGCAGAAGAGATAAGTTTGTTCTATGATGGGAGGAAAGTAGCTGACCATATCAACTTTACCTTACAGGAGGGGGATCGAATTGCCGTCCGGGGGAAAAATGGCTCTGGAAAAACGTCCTTATTCCGTTTGATATTAGGGGAAAATGTAGCTTATACAGGAGATATCCGTGTGGCACCGGGCTTAAAGATCTCCTATATCTCCCAGGACACCTCTCATTTGTCGGGTGATCTGTCCGATTTTGCTGATCAATACGGATTGGAGGAGACTATATTTAAAACGGTACTCCGCCAGCTGGACTTTGGACGCAGCCAGTTCGATAAGGATATCCGGGAGTTTAGCGCAGGCCAAAAGAAGAAGGTACTGCTTGCAAAAAGCCTGGCGGAGCCAGCACATATATTTCTATGGGATGAGCCGCTGAATTATATTGATGTTATCTCAAGGGTACAGCTTGAGGAGTTAATACTACGGTATCAGCCAACCATGATCTTTGTGGAGCATGATAGGGTGTTTCAAGAGAAAATTGCTACGAAGGCGGTTCTGCTGCAAAGGCTTGGGAAATAGAAAGCCCCTATTCTAAATAATTAAGTTTTATGACCAAATATATGATTAATCGTAGCATGGCTGTAAAATGCAATATTCGTCGTAAAAAATGTGTTTAAACTACAGATATTCATTGCAATTTGTGTTAATAAAGCGTAGAATACTCTTGTGAGGTGATAATATTGTATCGTACTGCAATGGAACAGCTTTATAAATGGAAACAGAAGAAAAATAAGAAACCCCTTATTATAAGAGGGGCGCGTCAGGTTGGAAAGACCTGGCTTATGAAGAGCTTTGGCGAGGCCGCCTATCAGCAGACTGTCTATGTCAGCTTTGACAATAATAAGCAGATGAAAGATTTGTTTGAAACGAATATGGATATCCAGCGGATTATCATGGGACTGGAGCTTTACGTGGGTCATAAAATCAGTCCGGAGGACACATTACTCATTTTTGACGAGGTACAGGAAGTACCCAAAGCACTAACATCGCTGAAGTATTTTAATGAGAATGCGCCTGAATATCAAATTGTTTGTGCGGGTTCATTGCTTGGTGTTGCACTGCATCCGGGGACATCATTCCCAGTGGGTAAAGTGGAATTTCTTGACCTGTATCCATTATCGTTTTCGGAGTTCGTGAGGGCGATGGGAAAAGAACAGTTTGTAGATCTGTTGGATCAGGGTGAGTTTGAATTTGCTAATACATTTAAGCAAGAGTATGTGGATCTGTTAAAATATTATTATTTCGTGGGCGGTATGCCGGAAGTCGCAGCTAGCTTCTGTGAGAACCGGGACTTTAATGAAGCCCGTGAGATACAGCAACGGATTCTGGATGCATATGAGCAGGATTTTTCAAAGCATGCTCCGGGTGACGTCGTACCCCGTATTCGTATGCTCTGGAATAGTATTCCTTCCCAGCTTACGAAAGAAAATAAGAAGTTTGTCTACGGACTTATTAAAGAGGGGGCAAGGGCAAAGGACTATGAAATGGCTATGCTGTGGCTGACAGATTGTGGACTGGTTCATAAAGTACATCGGGTTTTGGCACCAAACTTACCCCTGAAAGCCTATGAAGATTTAAAGGCGTTCAAATTATTCACTTTGGATATTGGATTGCTTTCCTGTATGGTTCGGCTAAATCAAGGTGTTCTTCTAAATGGTAATGAGTTGTTTAAGGAATTTAAAGGGGCATTGACGGAGCAATTTGTCTTACAGCAATTAAAGACCTTACAAGGAATTGAAACCTACTATTGGACAAATGACCGTGGAGGAGCAGAAATTGATTTTGTAATAGACACAAGTAAGGCTGTTGTTCCGATTGAAGTAAAGGCTGAAACTAATCTAAAAGCAAAGAGCCTGAAAATATATTACGAAAAATTTACTCCCAAGACGGTGATTAGAGCTTCCATGGCGGAATATAGGCAGGAGGAATGGCTTATAAATCTACCGTTATGGGCAGTTGAATATGTTGATAAATAAGCGATGAATAACCCGCCGGTTTTTCATCGCTTACGAATAGTGCGGTTATTTACATAGAAGGTTTATTTCTTTCAGCCGTAGGAGAATAGCCAAAAAGATTTTTATAAGTCTGTGAAAAATGAGAAAAGTTACTGTATCCGACTTTGGAGGCAACCACACTTATTGGCAGATTAGTACTTGCAATCAGCGAGCGTGCAACCTTCATTTTCTCTTCGACAATAAAATCTTTAAGTGAAATATTCATCTCATTTTTAAAAAGACGGGAGATATAATTCGGACTTAAATACACCGCCTCTGCGATATCGCTTCTACGGATATCTTCGGTTATATTTTTCCTAATATAATTTTTTATATTTTCGATTTGAGTTTTGCTCTCGTACATTGCCCTATTATGGTTTTCAAAAAAAGTATCGACAAAGTCGATCAGCCTGTTCATCTGGGAAACAGAGCTATAGGCATTCAAATAGAATTCAATTAATTCGGGAGTGTCAAAAATAGTGTTTAATGTCAGGCTATTAGAATGGGCTATATTTGAAATAATATGGACAAAACTATTGTAAAATTGCTTTAAAGAATTTGCGTCCAACCGGTCGGAAGCATTTTTCAGCTTGTTTCTAAAGGAGTTAATGGACTCCTTGGTTGAAATATAGTCCATATTTTCAAATAGCTCATTTTGCAATTCCCCTGAAAACTCCTTTGTTTCAATGCCCTTAAGCAACGAGACATGGCTGCGCTGTGCAACATTATTCTCAGCATATTTATTCAAGCTCTTCAGCTGCTTTGATAGGCTGTTTAGCTGTAACAATTCGCTGAAATAGCATGCAATATTCAGTTCAAAATATTGCATTAGGATATCCTTTAAATAATTTAATATGCGGTTAATCGTTTGATCATCAGAACAAATGGCTCCGCATGGATAAATTAGCGCAATAATTTTGGTTTCTGACCAAGGAAAGCACAGAATGCTTTGTCCGTATGGTTCAAAAATTTCTGCTAAAACGTTGTTTATGCCAAACAGTAATAAATTCTCATCCCAATCATTTGGTATTCCCGTATCCAGCAAATGAATCATCGCCAGCCTGATCTGACTTTTCGCAGTGATATTAATATCAAAGCTCTTAAAATACTGCTGCAGTGAATCAGCATTAAATTCCGGTTCACTTAATTTCTCCCGGAGCATAACCTGTAGAACCTTCTGCTTTTCTTCATATAGGAGCTTTCCGTAATGCAATAATTTATTCGCTTCGCGGCCCGTTTCAATCTTTTTTATAGCAAGTACGATGGATTTTTCTATGTCCTCATATCTTGCAGGCTGTAATATATAATCAAAGCTATTTAATTTCATGGCCTCTGTTGCATATAGAAAATCCGCGTGGGAGGTTAAGAAAATAAATTCAGAGGGCAATTGCGCTTCCCGTACCCAATGTAACAAGGATAGTCCATTTTCTACCGGCATTTCTATATCGCAAAGTACAATATCAACGATCTGTGTCTGTAGTATTTTTTTCGCTTCCTGCGCATTGTAGGTTTTTAAAACGCTGGTAACGCCTATTTTTTTCCAATCAACCCCAAAATATATGCCGCTTACAACGCTTATCTGATCATCAACAATTAGAACTACCATGGAAGGCCTCCTCTGAATTATTTAATTGGAATAAAAATATCTACACAGGCACCTTTTACGTTTGAAAAATATATTGTAACATCTGATCCGTATAAAAATACGAGCCTTTGCCTTATATTAGATATCCCGATTTTCCCGTTTTCTGTTGGAATGATAGTATTATTATTCAAGGCATCCAGTATATCCGGTGAAAAGCCGATCCCTTCATCTATAACCGTTATATTAAGATGCTCTGAATCCTCTGTTTCAAGAAGACGGACGCTGATTGTTATTTCAAAATCACTGGTATCCTTAATTCCGTGCTTCACGGAGTTTTCAACAAAGGTTAAAATAGAAAGCGGGGGGACGTTGAAATTATTGCAATCCTCATCTAAAAGTATCTTGACGGATAATTGTTGCTGGACAGTAATATTTTGTAAGGCTATATAGGTAGTGACATGCTCAAGCTCTTTCTGTATAGGAATTTCAGTGGAAGGGTTTTGGAACATATTCCTAAAGTAATCAGAAAGATGGATAAGAAATTCTTGGATTTTCTTATACTCTTTTTGCTGGGCTAATCCATATAAGTTTTTCAAGCAGCTCAAATAAAAATGTGGGCGTATCTGCAATTGCAGATACCGAAGCTTCTCGCGCTCAGTCTCAAGTGCTTTTTCATAGGAGAGTAGTTTTAGATCCTTTATTTCGGATATCATACTATTAAAAAGCTCATTAATTTCTTTGTATTCCGTGATGGAAGTATTCATTTCAAGCTTTGTATCTAATTTTCCACCCCTAATTTTATCCATGACCTTGAGCATCTGCTCTAACGGGTTGAAAATAGAGCGGCTTAGGAACAGCAGCATTAACGGTATTAGTAACACAACAATAATCGAAAGAAATAATAAGGTTAATTGGGTAACGTCAAGCTTATCATATATATTTTGAAGAACGGTAAGACGATAATACCTTAAATTTGAAAAATCTGAAAAATGCTCTACAACGATATATTTGGGCTGGCTGTTGGTTAAATAATATTTATGGTTACTGTTGTCAAATTCACTTAGGGGCAGGTCGAGGAGGGCATTTTCTGAGCCAACAATTACATCAAAAGAATTATCCGCTATTATCATTTCTACATCTGGCTCTTCAGCCTGGAACGTGAGAATGCTGTTAATATTCACAGAGCAGACAATGCAAGCATTATCATTGCCTGAAACGAATACCAGATAAGGCTGTCCCCCCAGATAAACTGGAGTCCAGGATTGGGGAGTATAGCCATCTTTGAGAAACGTTTGCAACGGAGCGTTTAAGCTCTCATGTATATAACCTAGCTTAAAATCGCTCTCACCCTGTCTGTATAGGTTGTTCTTATTTGAAACAACGGACATAGTTACATCCAGATTGATTGATGACAGTAAATATCTGCATTGTTCCAATACCGAATAAGCACTAAGATAGGCATTTAATAAGCCGATATCGTACTTAAGCAGTTGAAAGTTTTCGTTATTCACTGCGATTTGTCTTGTGAAATTTTCAAGAGAGGATAAGGTTTGTTCAATGTTATGGACATTCTGATTTAAAATATCCTGGCTATTGATAGCGGTTTTATCATCTAGGATTGAATTGACAGAATAAAGGTTGAATATGGCTGTAATAGCCAAGAAAGGTGCTATTATGACCATTAAAATAGTGATTACTCGTTTTTTAAAGGATATGCGATAATTATTATTTTTCATATTGTCCCTCAACTGAAATTCATCGGTCAAAGCGGAGAAGTTCCTATAACTAGTATAAGTTATAAGAAGTTGCATTTTAACTTCTCATAAAAGGTGCTGTACTTGCGCCGTGCATCCCGATTATCGGAACATG
>JARKQP010000220.1 GCA_029974875.1 Mobilitalea sp. | reverse complement strand
TATGAATACGACAGCTTAGGCAGACCGATCAGAATAAGAAATAATAATAAAGACATATTGAAAGAATATCGTTATAATCTAAAACCCTAACGTCCAAGCCCCATCTGACCATGAGAATTTTTCATTTTTTTCTTATGCTGCTTTTGTGTGTCCATAACATTTTAGAGACAAAGGCGCAAAATAGTATTGAAGTTAAGCCAGATGTGGATGCAAGCATCTACATAAGCGGTTCCAGCAAATCCATAAATTATTCCCTTAGTACCAGTTTTGATGCAGAGAATAATTCCGGCATAATCAAACGTTCTGTGATTAAGCTGGATTTGTCTATCCTGCCAAGCGGAAGTATTCTGACCAATGCGACTTTGGTTCTGACAGGCATTAACCATAGCAATGGTTCAAATGCGTGTTTTCTTAAAAGGATTGTATCAGCCTGGAATGAAAACAATGTAGACGGTAATACCATATTAAACGTATCAGAGTTAAACCGGGTTGCATTAGCCAGTTCGACAAGCAGTAGCCAAACCTACAGTTTGAATATTACCAACATAGTAAAGGACATGCTTTATGATCCACAAAACAGTTACGGTCTGCTTCTGCTGCTTCAGAATGAAAACAGCAATGCACGTATGGTATTTGCCTCGAGCGATCACCTGGATGCATCCAAAAGACCACTTTTGCGATTAACTTATTCTACATACAATTCGATACCATTAACATCGATTAATTACGTTCATACCATTGTTCCTCAGGTTTCTACACAAAATATAGATTCCCGGGCCTTAGGTGACTTCTACGAAAGAGTAAGGTATTATGATGGTTTGGGTCGCCCGATACAGGATATTTCTATAAATGCAAGTTCCAGCGGGGGCGATATCGTTCAGGCATATGAATATGACCAGGCAGGGCGGATGGTTCGGCAATATTTGCCTTATACATCCTTGCGGGAAGGACAATATACAAGAGGAGCATACCAGGGAAATGCCATTTCAGGTATCGATAATCCCGGGGTTAGTTGTAAGCTGGAAGAGTTTTATAGTTCGATCAAATCTATGCCGGGGATTGCTTCTACTACGGTTCCTTATGCCCAGGTTAAGTACGATAATTCGCCATTGAATCTTGTAACCGAGCAGGGATCTGCCGGAGAAAGCTGGCAGCTTAGCACCGGTAAAACCCTAAAGGTAAATACAAAACCTGTAGATAATATTCTGCCTGTTTGGGCCGTTCAGGGCAACACGATTGTAAAAAAGGCAATAAATTATGGAGCTTCAGTAAATAGCAAACTTCTTTGTACAACAATACAGAATGAAGATAACAGTATAGTAAAAGAATACCAAAACACTGGAGGGCAGTTGGTCTTTAAAGAATCGTTAAATGGGTCTGAGGTTCAAAAAACCTTTTATATTTATGACGACCTGGATCGTTTAAGATACATCATAAGCCCTATGGCATCCGGGAGCCTGGTGTCCCATCTGCAGCCCAATTCAGATATTATCCGCAAGTATTGCTATTATTACGAATACGACAAAAAAGGGCGTAAAATATTAGAGCAAAAGCCAGGTTCAGAAGCAATTTATTATGTATATGATAAACTAAACCGGCTTGTTTTAAGCCAGGACGGGGTTCAGAGAGCAAAACCTACAAAAGAATGGACTTTTGTCAAGTACGATATTTTCAGTCGTCCAGTTATTAAGGGGATTTTTACAAGTAACAGCGCACACTCATCCTTGCAAACAGAGGTTAATAACCACCCCTATCATTTTGAAAGCAGGGGAGGAAGCGTTCATGGCTATTCCAACCAGGCCTACCCTTGTTCCAACATCTCTGCATATCTTTCCGCCTACTATTACGATGATTATTCGGGTCTTCCATCGGGTTTTTCATGGACCAGGCCCAATTTATCGGGCTTTTCATCACCTTACGGGGTTTATGATGCTCCCTCAGGTAATACGCAAGGGATGCTTTGTTATACCAAAACCTTTTTTTTAGGAGCCGTACCCTCAGGATCGACAAGTGAAATGTACTCAGTTTTTTACTACGACAATCAAGGGCGCGTGGTTCAGCATTTTAGCAGCAATCACCAGGGAGGAAAAGAAAGAGTTTCTTATTATCTTAGTTTTTCGGGTCAGGTTCTGGCCAGTATTTACGAGCATTTATCCAACAGATTTCGTTCAGCGCCGATTGTTTTTGGCGAGAGGTTCGAGTATGATCATGCGGGCCGTGTCAAAAAACAATTCAACCTTATTTCCGGGGGAAACGAAGTTCAAACCTTCCATTTTATCTACAATGAGTTGGGTCAACTGGTACAGCAACGAGTTCATAAAAGCGCCACGGGAGATGTGATACAAAATATAGATTACCGGTACAATATACGAGGGTGGTTGAAATCGATTAACGATCCTACTTTAGTGGATAAGAACGATCTTTTCGGTATCGAGTATTTTTACAACGACAGCCCCTCGGAATCTGTTCCGGATTTTGCGCCACAATTTTCGGGAAAAATATCCCTTGCAAAATGGAAACATAAAGGAGAGAGCAGCATCAAATATTATGCATATCTTTACGACCAGGTGAACAGGTTGGTCAAGGCAAATTATGCAGAAAGTACCAATATGTCTACGTCCCGGTTTGATGTCTATGGTACGAATGGCTGGATAGGGTACGATCAGAATGGGAATATGCTGGATCTAAAGCGTAATGACGAATCGGGGGTGATAAAAGACCATCTTTTGTTTACCCACACGGGCAATAAGGTGAGTTCTGTAAATCACAATGGAGTGACGTGGCCGTATAATTATGATTCTAACGGGAATCAGCTGACAGGAAGGGGTTCTTTAAACATCGCCTATAACCTGTTTAATCTTCCGGGTTCCATCAATCAGTATTCGGGTAATTATAGCTATTTTTCTTATAGCGGGACGGGTCAGAAATTGATAGTAGAAGAAAATACAGGTTCGGTCAAGGATATAAGCAACTATCTGGGATCGGTTGTATACCAGGGTAACAGCAGCACAGCAGCCAGTGTGAGTTATATCTCCACGTCCTTTGGCCGTCTGGTACCAGTAGGGGGGAGTTATCAATATGAATATTTTATTAAGGATTTACAGGGAAACGTAAGAGGGCGTTTTAAAGACCAGGGGACGGGAGTAGCAGTATCATTGGAAAAGACCGATTACTATCCACATGGTTCAGTATCGAGCCGCACTGTGAGCGAAGGGGAGAACCAGTTTCTTTACAGTGGGAAAGAGCTGGAGGAGCGGAGCTATTACAGTTATTACGATTATGGCGCCAGATTTTATGACCCGGTTGCTTGTAGGTGGCTGAGCCAGGACCCTGTTACCGAATATGCCAGTCCGTACATAGGTATAGGCAATGACCCGGTAAACCTGATAGACCGGTGGGGGATGAATACCAGGAGTAATGGAGAGGTACAGACACCACGAGGAGGAGGAGGCGGATTTGGTTTTGAAGGGGGTGTAGGCCGTAACTTCGATTATACCGGGGGAGGTTTTACCACGGCATATGGCTTTGGAAGCGGTGGGGACGGCAGTGGATTTGGATATGGTAGCGGCGGGAGTAGTCTTGGAGGAGGAAAAGTATCGAGTATTGTCCAAACATTAATTAATTCTCAATATGGAGGACGATGGGCTTCTGCTGGAGGTTTCTACTTTTATGGCTCAAATGATGAAGCTTTTAGTGCAGGAGTAACTTACAATAATCGTCATAATTCATGGGGTTCAACTTGTGCGGGAAGTCAAAGAGCCGCTGGATATAATTTTAAAAATCATCTGGGAGCAGTACAACTTACTTCTATTTCAAGTAGACCTGCTACAAATGTATGGTCAAGTGCTGCCGCAATAACGGCTGTATTAGTAGCGTACTCTGGAGGTGGGGGTACACCTGGTTTTAATATTGACAATGCTGTAGATTATTTAAATGCACATGCTTATCCTAAATATGATAAAGCCACATGTGGCGGATGTGCAAAAGCTGTTCGGTTGTCATTGGAAGCGGGTGGAATTAACACATCAAATCGTCCGAATTCCGCAAAAGATTATGGTCCATATTTGCAAAAATGGGGCTTTAGCACTGTTAATCGAACAAATTACGAACCA
>JARKQP010000218.1 GCA_029974875.1 Mobilitalea sp. | reverse complement strand
TGCTTACATAGGGCAGCATGCGCTCCGAAACCTTCTCGTAATACCGGACCACATCTGCTTTTGTGATTGCAGGATCGTCGAACATTACCTTGTCCGGGCTGGTAATTTTTATGCCTCCGATCATAAGGCTGTTTGTATCTGCTGCCACTGTTCTCTCCATTTCTTCCGCGGCTTCCTGAGGCTCTGCTTCCTCCTCCGCTTTTTCTCTTCTTATATCCATTGGATCCTTATCTGTACGCAGTCCCTGGAAGCTTGCCTGCCTTAACAGATTATCCTTCGTCCATTCGGCAAATCTGACCTCTGCCACCAGGGCAGGTTCAAGCCATGTAATCCTTTCTCTTATCCTGGATTCCGGTGCGGACCGGAAGGGTGGCTCCGCCCTCTTGATGGCTTCAAACCTTTCCTCAAGGTCTTGCCTGTCTGCCTCGCTCATACCGGTACCGGCACGTCCGGCGTAAACTAGCTCCCCGCCTTCATAGATACCAAGAAGAAGGGCGCTTACACCCCTTGTTTTTTTATCGGTGAGTGTATATCCGCCGATGACAAATTCCTGCCTTTTTGCGCATTTTAGCTTAATCCAGTCGCCGTTCCTGGTTCCGCTATAGACAGAATCCGCTTTCTTGCCTATGATCCCTTCCAGGTTTGCCCCGCAGGCGGCGGCGAGGCTTTCCTTGCCGCTTCCACTGACATAACGGCTATAGTAAAGGCTTTTAGGCGCATCCTTCAGCAGGGCCTCAAGCATTTCCTTCCTGTCAAGCAAGGGGCGCTCCCGAAGATCCACACCGTCCAGGGCCAGGAGGTCAAAGACAATATAGGTCAGCTGCCCAGCTCCCGGGTTTTTCATATGGTTTTGCAGGGCTTGAAAATCCGTCCTGCCCTCTGCATCCGTAATCACCATTTCGCCGTCCAGGACCATCGCCCTCCCGGCAGCCCAGTCAAGGAGTGAGGAGGCCAGGTCCTGGAACCGCTTCCTATAATCATTTCCATTCCTGGTCATCAGCCGGATCCTGTTCCCTTCCACAAATGCCAGAATCCGGTAGCCGTCATATTTCAATTCATAGAGCCAATCCCCGTTCCCGGGGATTTCGTCCACTAATTTAGCAAGCTGTGCCCCGGCGCTGTCAAAGGGGTTCCTCGTAATCTTTTCATCCTCTCCCGCTTCGATTTCCGCCATAGTGCGCCCCGTCCTGATGCTGGTAGTAAATTCGGATATTCCGTCCACATTCTGGACATTCTCATCCTTTTCCTTCAGCAGCAGCCAGTTCGCCTTCTTTTCATCAGATATTGCCTTCCACCGGATCAGGGCCCACTTTCCCTTAAGCCGTCTTCCCTTCAGGATAAACTTCAGCTCACCCTTGCGAAGTCCTTCCTCCACATCTACATAAGGCTCCCAATGACCCTCATCCCAGAGCATGATGGTTCCGCCGCCGTATTCCCCTTTCGGAATCGTCCCTTCAAAGTTCCTATACTCCAGCGGGTGATCCTCCACCTGTACGGCAAGCCTCTTATCATGGGTATCATAGGAGGGACCCTTGGGCACTGCCCAGCTCAGGAGAACCCCGTCCCATTCCAGGCGCAGATCGTAATGGCTTCTCCTTGCCAAATGGTGCTGGACCACAAACTTAAGGCCTTCCTCCTGACCCGCCTTATGGCCTTCCGGCTCCAGGGTTCTTTCAAAATTCCTTTTTTCGTTATACTCATCTAAGCTTCCCGCCATAAAATCACGCCGTTTCCTTATCTTGTTTTGCTTTCTCTACACTGGCCTTCAGAGCCTCCATAAGGTCGATAACCTTGCCTTCCTTGTTAGGCTCCGTAGCCACAACCTCCTTGCCGGATATCTTTGTCTCAATAAGTGCACGGAGCCTGGTCTGGTACTCATCCTTATATTTTGACGGATCAAAGGGCGTGTCCATGGAATTGATCAGTGTTTTTGCCATGTTCAGCTCCTGCTCAGATACCTCGGGCTTCGTATACGGCTTTTGGAACTCCTTAATATCATCAGCATAGAACATCATAGAAATAAGGATACCTTCCTCCCGGGGGATGATTGCCATCAGCGTATCCTTTGCTCCCATGACCGTTTTGCCTATGGCTACCTTCTGCTCAGCCATCAATGCGGCGCGGAGCAGCTCAAAGGCCTTTTCGCCCCCTGCCTCGGGCGCGGCCTGGTAGGTCTTCTCATAGTAGACCGGGGAAATCTGGTTCAGCTGTGCAAAATGTAATATCTGGATAGATTTTTCTTTTTCCGTCTTAATCTTTTCAATCTCTTCGTCCGTAACGACAACATATTTTCCCTCATCATACTCGAAGCCCTTTACAATGTCCCCTGCATTAATCTCCTTACCGCAGTGGCCGCAGGTCTTCTTATAGCGGATACGGCTATTGTCCTCCTTATGCAGCTGGTTAAAATGGATGTCATTATCCTGTGTGGTTGTGTGCATCGCAATCGGAATTGCGACCATACCGAAAGTTATGACCGATTTACGTGATACCATAATTTTGAACACCTCCAAGGATTATTGTCCCCAGCGGGATTATAAGTATTCGGTATTCTGTTTTAAGTTAAAATTTTTCTATTGCTTTCATAGGAGGGCTTCGCTATGTAGTAGCCTTGAAGAAGCTCTACACCCAGAGAGACCAGGGTTTCATACTCTTCCTTTGTTTCCACTCCTTCTGCCAGAAGAAGAATACCTCTTTCCCTGGTATAGAGGGACAAATTCGCTACCAGCCTTCTTCTCTTGTCATCCCGGTCAATTCCTCTTACAATACCCATATCAATTTTTACAATATTGGGTGCAATCCTAAGAAGGGCTGATTCGCTGTTATACCCACATCCATAATCATCCAGGGCAACCAAGCCTCCCCAGCTTCTAACCAAATTTACCTTCTCTCTCGTAATATACTCATTTTCCTGCTCGCTCTCCGTCACCTCACAAACAATGTTAGAAAGATATTCACTATAAAGATTACAAAACAGCTCAAGGCTCTCCTGGTTCATGATCTGGTTAGCTATGGAATTAATAAACACCTTACTGTCCCTATCACAAAGCCCTTCCTCTATTCTGGAAACAAAGGCTTTCATTGCTTCAAACCATGTAATCACTTCAATGTCATATAATTTGGACTGTGAATGGGCTATTTTTAATATGTCCATCGGACTTTTAAATAATTCAAGCTTGGAGCGCATCAGCATTTCATAGCCATAAATGCTCCCATCCTTCGCCCATATGATGGGCTGCAGCATATAATCCACCATTCTTTGCTCCAGTAAATGATTAAAGGCCTCCTGCCCCTGCAGTAAAATCCTATTCTCCTGGTAAATGGCCTGGTCAAAATCGGCCATGGTTCCTTTCCTGGTATGCTTTACCGTATACATGGCAAAATCCGCATACAGGAATAAGGCATCAAAATCAAGGGCATCCTTTGGATACCATGCCCTTCCCATGGAGATATGTATTTTATATCTACGCTGGTCCGGCAGTTCAATATCTGTCTGCTGGATCAGCTCCCACATTTCCTTTATTAGCCCGTCTATTTCCTCAGCCTTGTCATATCCATAAAGAACGGTGAGGAATTCATCCCCTGACCTTCTGGCAGAGGTCACCTTCCCATTATTAAATCTCTTCAGGCAATTTGCAAAGGCAATCAAATAATCATCCCCTGTGCTATGCCCATAGGTATCATTTACATACTTTAGGTTATCCAGATCCCAGACCAGCATTGCCCCTTGCTTTAAATCCCATTCCTCCTCCTTTAACCTGCGGAGCTTTTCATCAAATGCCCTGCGGTTTAGAAGATTTGTCAAGGCATCATGGTCTCTTTCATATTCAATTTTTCTCTTTTCCATGACATCTGCCGTGATGTCCGTAACCACTCCCAGCATGGAATCCTCATCCCTGCGCCGGGTAATCCTTAACCAGCGTTTTGCTCCGTCAGCAAGGGAAACCTCCAGGACCTTCTCTTCCTGTACTGTACCCTCCTGTAAAAGCTCCTGCATATTATTGCGGAACTCCGTGGCATCCACATACACATTGGCTTCCTCCAGCTTTTCATAGCCCATCATTTCATAAAATCCCTGGCTGTAAAACACAAGGTTTTCCTTTTCTATATACTCAAAGACTGCAATCCCTGAGCCGGACATCTGAATAATCGTTGAGATTTTAGAATAGGCCTTGGCTACCCGGGTACTGAGGTTTTCAATATTTTCCGCTAATTCATCAATTTCTTCAATGGATGCTTTATTTAGGCGGATCGGCCTGTGGGGATCACTTTTCCTCAAATTATGGACCATATGCTGAATAGGCACCGATATAAAACGGCTGAACCAAAATACACAGAGGGTACATATAATTGTGCTGACAAGCAGCATGACATCCAGAATCCTCTTTACCATATAATAATTGGAAAATAGCTCTTCCCTTCTTTGAATTCCAAGAAGCACCCACTGCTCCTTCTCAAAGGGAGTATTATGGCTGTACAGGTGGAAATCCTGGCGGTTTATACAGACCTCCATGGCATTCGGCGCATTAATTGACATATAGTAGGTTCCGTTTTCAGCTTCACCCTGAAGCTCCAGGTCGCTGCCCAGGATAGAAGTTTTACTGTAGGCCCGCCCTTCTATGACATAGGGCTTAAATGTCCTGCCGTCCAAGGTTTTCGCTAAAATATAGGCGCGGCTTTCCTCCCTGTCCCCTTCATTATTGTTATACTGCTTCATCAGGAGCTTTTCATTAATCCCTACTCCCAGCACGCCAAATACAGTTCCATCCGTCCCAATTAAAGGAATGGAATAAGATAATATCCCCAAATCCTTTTCATCGATAATATTCCCATAGCTCCAATAACCAAAATTCCTAAGATCCCGGCTGTCACTCTCCCTGGCTGACTGTAAGGGCTTGAAAAAGTACTCATTCCCCGCCTCTTCCCGGAATAAAAAGCCTGATTGCCAATAACTATCCAGAGGAAGCTTCCACCCCTTGGAAATCGCCGGCAGGCCACGCTCAAACAAAAGATTGCTGTTATTGGAAAGATAAGTTCCCGGTTCACTATTTCTAATATAAATTCCCGCCCTGATGTCCCTATTTTCATAGGAGCCATACCCGTCCAGAATCAGAAAAATCTCCGTCGATCCGCTGGTTTTCAAGATATCTATGATATCACTTGTTATGTTAATTAATATCTCCTGATTTAAATATGCGTCATGCTTGATCTGCGATAGCCCATATCCCCTGCTTTCTACGAATTCCTGGATCGATCCGGTTATTTGTTCAGCTCCGCCATTTAAGGCAGACCACCTTGTAAGCATTTGGTTTTCCATGTCGTTTCTCCGGTTGATCATCTGCTCTTCATAAACATCCAGCGCATTATAACGTAAGCTTTTTAAAATGTATTGATGGGTGAACAGCATATAGGCACCTATTACAAGCAGTAAAATTGCCAGAACAGGGATAAATGTTTTTGAAAATATAGTTTTACTTTTACGCAAGACTTCCCTTCTTCCAATAGTTAAATTAATTTTCCAGTTCCTGTCTCACCCTTGCTGACCATTCCTTGTAGCAATCTTCTAAAAAAGCCTCCCTGCCTTCAATTCCAATTTCACTATATTCCTTTTTATAATTCTCCAATTCCCCTGTTAAATATCTGGTGATAATGCTTCGTTTGCCGCTTCCATTCTCAAAAGGTGTGGGAGCATATAAGCTAGTGTCCAGAATCGCTTCCATTCCCAGCACCGTATTTTCATAAATCAGTGCATCCTCCGGCACTTCCATACCGTCCAATGCAGCTTCCAGCTGCTTAAGGATTCCATCATTTGTTTTTACAGGAAAATAGCCTGTATCGATACAAAAGCTGATATTCGTCCCTATCTCTGTAAACCATTTTAAAAATTCGACGGCCGCCTTTTCCTTTTGTACTGTGGATTTTACTACCGCCATGCCTGCACCCTGCTGTATGGAGGTTTTTTCCGTTCCAGAAAAATTCGGCAAGGGTAACACAATTACCTCGATGGGATATGTACTTCCATTATCCAGGGTAACCTCATTAGGATAATAGGCCACACTGGAGGTGGAGCCCACTGCCGCCACGATATCCCCGGTTTTTAAATCGTCACTCCGAAACCTCCCAAAGGCTCCATAATATCCTTGAATATAGGGCTCCCCATAGGTATCCCATATTTTTTTCAGTATCCCCTCATCTATCGTTACCTTCACCCCTCCTTCTGATTCCTGAAAGATATCCTTTCCCAGCTGGTGAAAGCCTACCAGCATAAAATTAGCTGCCGCATCTCTTCCAAAGAAGGTTTTTCCGCCGCTCCACCCATAATAAGCCTCTGCGGCGTCCCTAATCCCTTCCCAGGTAGAAAGCTGGGAAAGGTCATAGCCCTTTGCTTTGGCAAATGCATCCCAATCCGTCTTATTCAGATATAAGAGCTCCGTGGCCTTTGCAACCGGAAGTATCTGCAATTCTTCCTTTTCAAGGCTTCCTTCCTCTAAAAAGAAGGGATTATATTCTTTTAATTCTTCCTCCGTAATATACTCGCTAATATCTGCTAAAAGTCCCATCTGATGTATGCGTATCGCTGTATCCGAATAGGTGGCAAAAATATCGGGCAGCCTTTCGGAGCCCACCTTTTTTTCTGCAGAGGCTATAATGCTCTCCTCCAGGTTTGTTACCTCCCCCTTCGATTCTGCTGTCACTATGATTCCCTTCTCTAACCCCACTGTCTGGTTAAACTGCTCCAGCAGAGTATCAAAGGTTTCTTTTTGCTTGCCGTTGTAATAATGCCATACCGTAACTGTTACCTGATTTTCCTTTTCTGAAGCTTTATTATTTACCATGCATCCCGCAAACAAGCTGCTTAACACTAGGATAAATAATATCAGTCCTATTCTTTTCTTCATGGCTTCACTCCCGGTTTCTTTATTTTCTTGACAAAATACGTCAAATTTGTAAATTTATTTTATCATAAAGCCAATATAAAAGAAAGGGTAGGATACCTCTTCATTAAAAACAGCTCCCATCAGGCTATATGGAGCCTGACAAGAGCTTATGTCCAATCCATCCCTATGGGATACTTCATTATCTACCGGCACCTTTTGTGCCGCAGCGAAGGAAGCCACCAGGTTATCTTATTTAACTGCAGATCGTTCCCATCATTTCCTTGGCCCACTTTACCGACCGCAGATAATCATGATAAATAATATCTTCTTCCAGCTTAAACCCTGCTGTAATTTTCTCCGTCCCTATCCAGTCCCCTTTTTCGTATAATGTAATAAGCCTGTAGACCGGATACAATACGCCCTTGCTTCTTACCAACGCATCCGATATCACCTCCGGCAATAACAGATCCTTTAAAGCATCCGCCATGGACCGGTTCATCATAGCATCAATCGTTGAAAATAAGCCCATGAGGAAGGCCTCATATTTTAAGGGTCTTAATTTACTATGCAGGGCCGTCAGTTCAGCAAATTTTGATCTTATAAGGGAAACCCTCATCAGCTCATCCGGCTTCGAGTTATTCAGCTCCCGCAGCATCAATACATTAATCCAGCGTTCTATTTCCTTAAGCCCCATGTAGGTTAAGGCATGTCTGATAGAATAAATCATGTCATTTCCCGCTCTTGCGCTGGAAAGCTTCACGAGCCGGTATGCCAGTGCGGCATCCTTTTCAATAATTTCAGCCAGAACCAGAAAGGATGGCTCCTCCTTCTTAAGCTCAGCAATTATTCTGGTATATTGGGATTTCACCGTTGTATGGGAGGAGGATTCCGTCACAAGACAGGGCTTACTGAAAAAGAAGCCCTGGAATAAATGAAAGCCCATTTTTTTTGCTTTTTTGAACTCTTCCTCTGTTTCTATTTTTTCGGCTAATAATATTTTCTTTTGGACCAGCATCCTTTTTACATCTATTTCGATCTGCTCAAGAGGAGTTGCGATAATATCATATTTTATGATGTCCGCATATGGTATGAGCTGGTATGTACTATAGCTTTCCTCCAGGTCGTCAAGGGCGATTTTATAGCCTATTTCCCTTAAGCTGAGCAGCCTTTGTATTAAATTTTCATCAACAGAGGTATTTTCCAAAACCTCCACAATTAATCTGTCCGGGTCGATCAATTCGATTGTATCTGATTGGAGGAGGTCATTGTCAACGTTTATAAATGCCACCTTATCATCTACGATTTCGTTGATTCCATTCTCAAACAAACCGCCAAGCACGGATGCTGACGCCTGGACCGCAGATACTCCGTCATATCCGGCGGACTTCATTTCTCCACGAAATAACAGTTCATACCCATATACCTTCAATGCCCTGTTAAATATAGCCTGCCTGGCTATGTACATACCCATCAGCTCCCTTCCTTGCGATGCCTGACCCGTATCAATAGTATAAGAATTTAAACCGTCAATGATAAAATTATGCAAATACCTGAAGTCTTTGGCCTTTAAGATTTCTTTAATTTCTTTTCCATATACATCATTTTATCCGCGTTGTATATTGCCGTCTCCATATCCTCTCCCGCCTTCAGCCTATAAATACCGTAGGAAATACCTAGAGGTTCTTTAACCGTATTATCATTGATGGACTGATCAATTTTTGCCATGAGCCCGTCTAATTCTGCTTCGTCACAGCTGCTTAAAACCAAGAGGAATTCGTCCCCTCCATAACGGATTAACCGGTCCCTTTCCGTAATATTATCCTGGATGGCATGGACAAGATGCTGTAAGACCTTATCCCCGGTCAAATGGCCATAGGTATCATTGATGTATTTGAAACCATCGATATCAATCAGTATTATGGTTAATGGCCCATGCAGCTCCTCCATGAAAACATACCGGCCCTGACTATCCTTCAGCTCATAATACAGCCTTGAATACGCCCCTGTAAGCGTATCCTTTAAAGCATAGTCCTTATACAGGGCTCTTTCCTCTTGTGCTATGCATATCTGTCTCTGTGCACATTTTATGAAATATGAGGTAACACCTGCCAATAACAGCATTAAGACAGAAATCATGCCGGCGAAGGATATTGCAGCCATACGTCGGACTCCCTCATAAAGCTCAAGATCAATGATAGAAAAATAGCTGATGCAGGTAATAAGAGCTGCAACGACGTACAATAAGCCCATAACCTTCTGAAATTTTTTTAACCTTAAATTCATCTGGTCACTCCGTTCCTGCAAAGATCATAACTAGCGGGTACTAAATCAAATGAAATCTATGCAAGGTGGTATTAGTCCAATACACGGGGTATCCGAAACGTAAATCTGGTACCTGAACCAGCATCACTTTCAAACCATACCTTTCCATTTAAGAAGCTTTCCCCAATTAATTTCATGCTATAGGTACCAATTCCACGCCCGCTCCCTTTTGTAGAAAAGAATTTTTTGAATAGCTGCAGCTGTATCTCCTTAGGCATAGATCCATAATTATGGACAGACAGCTCTATGTATTCCTGCCCCGCATCCAGGTCAATTGTTATTCCCCTCCTGTCAGCCTCCACCGCATTCTTAACCATGTTCATTACAACCCGGTAGACAAGCGCCCGGTCGCTGACTATTTTTACATCCCCTTGACTGTTAAAGATAAATTCTGTATCCTCATGACACCTGATGATGGCATATATGATTTCATTTAAAGAAAACTCTGAGATAATAAGGCTCAATTCGTTATTTTCCGCGGACAAAAGCATCTTTTGGAAGTTTATTTCATCTATCATATAATCGGTGGAATTGTTAATGTACCCCATATATTTTTGTATTTCATCTATCTGGTCGCTTTTTTCCGCATATTCAGCGAGCCCTTTAATGGAACCCGAGGTATTTAACAGGTCATGGAAAAATAACCGCTCCATATTTGTCCTTAATTTGTCATTGCTGATATCCTTGGCAATGAAGATAGTCGCTCCTTCAAGGATATAATCAGCGGAGTTTACGACGATCAGCAATTCCCTGCTGAGTTCAGCTTCTTCAGATTTATATTTCATGAGGCACTCTTTCTGTACCTTCCCTTTTGTATTCTGTGCCTGGATAATGGCCTGGACCGCGCCGCAGACGCTGCAGCACTCGGTTGTCCCACAACCGTTTGTATTTTCATATGCATGGACGCAGTTTAATACCTCACCGGGACGCAGCCCCATGGGATTATCCTGGCCCACTCCCAGCAGCTCAAGAAAATAGGAATTGGAGTAAAGTATTTGTCTTTCCTTATTCAGTATTAAAACTGTATTCGGAATGATATCAAACAAATCCATCATCATCCGGTTCTTAAGTATCTGCTCTGACTGGTCCAATATCTTGTCATCCGCAAGCTTTATTGCAGGCGCATATTCATAGGCTTTATCAGCTGGTATCTCCAGCTGCTGCTCCATAGGAAGGATCCTTAGCCCGCTATCCAGCTTTTCATTAATTTCGGCGATGTGCCTTTTAAACCGTTCCATCGAAAGAGGCTTTCTGATATAGGCGATAACACCATGATTCAAGGTCTCGATTACATTATTAACCGTCCCATGCGCAGTTACTACGGCAACTGGCGTCTGTATCTGGTTTTCCTTCAGCCACCTAAGGATATTCATACCACTCATGCCCGGCAGCTTCATATCCAAAAAAATAATATCAAAAGCGTATTTTTTGATATTAGCTAATGCATCCATACCGTTGCTGACGGAAATTACCCTGTAGCCCTCTTCCTCCAAACAGTTCGACATGAAGATCCTGTTGCCCTTCACATCATCAATTACTAAAGCTGTTCTCATATATACTCCCTCTTAATCATTTTAATCGATGGCGTGCTTTCCCTGCCGGGGTTACGTTCTATCTGCTGCGCTATAGGAAAAATAGACAATTAGAAATAGCTGGCACTTACTGAGCATCTCAAATTATTATATTACGTTTCTAAACCTTTTTCTATCTTACTCCTGCAAATATTCCCATTCCTCTACCTTCTAATATTCTACATTATCTTATTTTATCTCATTTTTTTAAACTAATTCTGCCGTTTACTACCATTATACATATTTTGTAAATTTCTTCTGGCAGCAATTACATCCACGGTCATATTGTTATCAGGCAGCTGTAACAACATATTATCATCCTCTTTATATATTATCATATCATCTTTGTCCGGCTTTACCAATTAAATCTTTCGATTCTGCCAGCCTGATAGAACCACTAATTCCAGCGGAATTAGTGGTTGGGATATCCATCTTCCGCTACTTTTATCATATAACATTCTATCATTTTGTAGCTTTAGAGAATTAACATGTTGTTCTCCTTTTAAGCAAAAAATAAGCCTAGGAGTATTGTTAAATAACTCCTAGGCTTTTGTCCCTCTGCGTACACAATCTATAGATTGTGCGTTTTCTCTCGGTCCAGGCTGCGATTGCCTATTTTAAACTATCATAAATCTTGGACAGATTGTCTGCCATCCTTTCCAGATAGGTCATATCATCCTCGCTGCTTTCTATCGTGTAGATTGTTTCTACCTTTGCACCAACCTCATTGGCCAGGGTCTGGGAAACCTCCGGGCTTGCCATTTCCTCGGCAAAAATTGTAGTTACTTTATTTTCCCTGCAGTAATCCACCAGCTCCGCCAATTGCTGGGCACTTGGCTCGCCTTCTGCAAAGATATCCTTTACGCTGTTTTGCTCCAGGCCAAAATCCCTGCAAAGATATCCAAAGGCGGCATGTCCCGTTACAAAGTTCTTTCTCTCTACGGACTGGAATTTCTCATTATATTCGTTATAAAGGTTCTCCAGCTGTGAAGCAAAATCACTGCAGTTTGCTTCATAATAATCCTTATTGGATGGATCGGCCTGTACAAGCGCATTCTTGATGTTTTCTGCTTCAACCTGTGCACTCTTTAGGCCAAGCCAGATGTGGGGATCATATTTTCCATGCGCTTCGCCTTCTTCATGCTCTTCATCTTCCTCATGCTCCCCGCTTTCCTCAGTCTCCTTCCTTTCAATGATATCTGCCCCTTTAGAGGCCTCCACTATAATCAGCTCCGCATTATCGGCGGCCTCTATAGCCTCCTCTGCCCAGGCTTCCATACCCAGGCCGCTGTACACGAAAATTTTGGCTGTACCGAGAGCCGTAAGATCCTGAGCTTTCGGCTCAAAATCATGAGCTTCCATCCCGTCAGGTATGATTGTCGATATTTCTACCTTATCCTTCCCGACTGCCGCAACAAATTCCTTCATTGCATTAAAGGTTACGGAAACTTTAACCGGGCCTTCTTCCGGTCCGCTTGTCTGATCCGTATTGTTAACCGGTGCAGCGCTGTCCTCCGGCGTAGTCCCCTGATTTTTATTACTGCAGGCTGAGAAGCTTACCGCAATCATCAGGCATAATAGTATTGTGATCCATTTCTTTATCATTCTATCAACCTCCCAAATTCTACTTGCAAATGTTTCCTATTTGCATTAATATAATAATTTGTAAAAATATTTTTGTCAAGTGAAAATGCATATCATTTGCAAATATATCAATTTATGTCTTCAGAAAGGACCTTACTCTCGATGATTAAAGCAGAAAATTTATATTTTTCCTATACAGGCTCACCGTCCTATGTACTTAACGGTATCAATCTGGAAATAGGTGACGGCGAGTATATATCAGTCGTAGGCGAAAACGGCAGCGGAAAAAGCACGCTGATGCGGTTAATATTGAAGTTCCTAAAGCCCACAAGGGGGCATATCACAACTCAGGCCCAGAGAATCGGATATGTTCCGCAAAAAAATGATTTCTCCAACTCTAATTTTCCCATCACAGTCTATGAAGTGCTGAACTCTTACCGGAGGCTATTGAAGCTCAAGGATAAAAATACGATTACAGAAAAGCTTGGACAGGTTGGAATGTCTGATTTTACGGGCGCGCTGATGGGCAACCTGTCCGGTGGACAAAGCCAGAAAATACTGATTGCAAGGGCATTGATGGGAAATCCTGATTTGTTAATTCTGGATGAGCCATCAACGGGAGTGGATATAAGAAGCCAAAAAGAAATCTATGGCTTCTTAAAGAAAATAAACAAAGAAAAGGGCATCACCATTGTTTCTGTTGAGCACAATCTGGATGCCGCCATCTCAAATTCAACATTAATTTATCATCTGACGGATGGGCAGGGACACCTGTGCACTCCCAGGCAGTATGCCGATGAATTCTTGAACATGAAAGGAAAGGTTGATGATGCCAATGCTTAGTTACAGCTTTATGCAAAATGCAATTTTTGTCTCTGTTTTTATTTCTATCCTATGCCCCTGTATCGGTATATTTTTAGTGCTCCGCCGCTATTCCATGATAGGTGATACCCTGTCCCATGCTTCGCTGGCCGGAATCACCATCGGCCTGATGACAAATCAGAATCCCATACTTGGCGCTTTTCTCTTTACGTCCATCTGCGGCGCGCTGATTGAATTCCTCCGCAGCTATTTTAAAAAATACACTGATTTGATTCTTACTATCGTGCTTTCCCTAAGCGTGGGCACCGCAATCACCATCATAAGCTCCGGGAAGCTTCATGCAAATGCCGATTCCTTCATGTTCGGCAGCATCCTGACTGTAACCAAATTCGATATGCTGATGGTATTGGTCCTCAGCCTGATCTCCGTGTTGACCCTTATTCTTCTATATCATCAGATGATTTATATCGCTTATGATGAGGAGACCGCTAAAATAGCCGGTGTAAAGGTCAGGCTGATCAACTACATTTTCTCCATCCTTGTGTCCGCAGCCATATCCGTGTCCATAAGAATTGTAGGCGTACTTGTTCTTAGCTCCATGATTGCCCTTCCTGTCGCCACGGCACTGCAGCTTGGGAAGGGATTTAAGCTCACATTGATATTTTCCATCGTTTTCAGTGTGATAGATATCCTGCTGGGTCTGTTTCTTTCCTATTACCTCAACGTTGCTCCGGGAGGCTTTACTGCCCTTATTTCTGTCGCTATCCTTATCATGGTCCTGATAGCTAAAAAGCTGCTGTCAAGCCTTCGCAGCCTCCGAAGCAGGTAATAGTTTATGCAGTATTTCCGAAGCTCTTGACTTCTTAATATTGATATTCTATAATGAGACAAGATGCGAATAATATGCATTTACATTTCATATAATAAAAACTAAGAATAAGCTATCCGGGTATGTAAAGGTACGGCATGGATCCGGTTCTTCCTTTTTCTCATTCATTTACTTCTTTCAACCTTTCTGCATGAGAAGAAGAACTGCAAAAACTATATAAAACAGATGAGGTGAATACATTGGCAGAGATACAGAATAACTGGCCGACAGGAATCAAAAGAACAAAACAGCGTGAAAGTGTACTCTCAATTCTTGAAGAAGCTGAGAAACCCTTAAGCGCAATGGACATATGCTCCAAGATGGGAAAAAGCGGTGATACAGCGTGGCTGTCTACGGTCTACCGCATTTTAGAGCTTTTTTTAAAGAAGGGCATTGTGATTAAAGCCAATATCATGAATAGCGAAATGGCAGTATATGAACTCAACCGTTTTAAGCATAAGCATTATGCCGTATGCATCAATTGCCATAAAATCCTGACAATGGATAATTGTCCAATGGAGAAATTCATACCGAAGCTGGAGGACGAGGATTTTTATGTAATGGGGCATAATCTGGAGATCTTCGGTTTCTGTAAGGATTGCAAATCACATTGATTGTTATTATTGCTCAAGTCAACATAATTAATGGAGGCATCCTATGACAACAGAAATATATGTAATATCCGGCTTTTTGGGAGCGGGAAAAACCACACTGATCCAAAAGCTGTTGAAAGAGGTGTTTGCAAAAGAGAAAGTCGTTCTCATTGAAAATGATTTTGGTGAAATAAGTGTGGATGCTGCCCTGCTTAAATCCGGCAGCGTTGAAGTAAAGGAGATAAACTCCGGGTGCATTTGCTGCAGCCTTTCGGGTGACTTTGTCAAAGCCCTTAAAGAGGTCCTGGACCGTTTTCATCCGGATAAAATTATTATTGAACCCTCAGGCGTGGGCAAGCTCTCAGATATTATAAAATCTTGTTCAGACCCGCGCATCAGAGCCCTGGCTAAAGTAAAGCTAAAAATAACGGTGGCGGACGTAAAACGCTGTAAGATGTATCTGGACAATTTCGGGGATTTCTTTGAAGATCAGATTAAAAACGCCGATATCATCCTGCTCAGCCGCACCGGGCATTTCCCCGACAAGGTGAGCTCCGCCCAGAAGCTGATAAGCAGCCTGAACCCACACTCTGCCATTATTTCAAAGCCTTGGGACCAAATCAATACAGCGGAGCTTTTCCATCCAGTATATAATTGCAATCTACATACAGAGCCTAGCCATGAGGGCAGTTTAGGGTGCCGGAAGCAGGATACACACACCCAGGGCAATTACGGACATACTCACCATGACAGTCGTGGGCATTCTCATCATGGCAATTGTGAACATGCTCATCATGACGGTTGCGGGCATTCTTACCATAACAATTATGAACATGCCCACCATGACAATCATGAACATTCTCACCATGACAACCATGAACATACCCACCATGGCAACCATGAACATACCCACCATGGCAACCATGAACATACCCACCATGGCAACCATGAACATACCCACCATGACAATTGTGAGCATGCTCATCATGATGGTTGCGGGCATTCTCATTCGGCCGAAGATGTCTTTGATACTGTCACTATAAGGACAAAGCAAATATTCAGCACGGAGGATTTGAAGGCACGGGTATCGACTATGGAGCAAAGTGCAGGAGGGAGGATTCTACGCGCCAAGGGCATCCTTCGCGGCACCACCGGCTATATCAATCTGCAGTATCTCCCTGGAGATATTCAGATTACAAAATGTGCTGTTGCCGGCGACATGCTCTGTATCATAGGCCGGAATTTGAACCGCCGGGAGCTTTGTGCCCTTTTTGGCGGTGAATGATGAGCGCATTACCTGTTTATGTTGTCACCGGTTTTCTGGATGCCGGAAAAACATCCTTTCTGAATATCCTTCTGAACAGGCGCGACTGGAAGGATGTCAGTATGCTGGTTATACAGTTTGAGACCGGAGAAGAGGAATTTCAAAGCCGGTACAATAACTGCCATAACCTCACTTTTCCCAAAAAAGCACTGGAGCAACAGCCAAAGCAAATCATTGAACAGATTCGCAGCTTCATTCAAAGCCATAAGCTTGATGAGCTCTGGATTGAATGGAATGGTGTCATTCCCTTTTCCCAGCTTCAGTCGTTGCTTTTAGCTTCTTCACTGCGCAGTCTGTGTAAAATAAAAAAAGTAATACACCTTGCGGATGCAGCAAGCCTGGAAAACCTGCTGGGAAGGACGGGAGGCGCCTTGCCTGAGCAGATTGCCAGCAGTGATTTCGTGGTTATACGAAATATAGCTTCGGCAAAAACCCTCAAGCAAATCCGTCACCTGATAAGAGGCATCAATCCCGGTGTTAATATCTATCAGATAAAAGACTATGAAGATCTATGCCATCAGCTTTTCGAGGAAAAGGATCGCCCTGTCAGCTTTTTCTTCCTGACGGTCAGCCTGCTGGCTACACTGTATTTTATTGCCAAACCTGTTTTAGAGGATTTCCAAATCCCGGTCAATGCCTTTACCAATGTATTTTTAGGGATTATCCTGCAAGCTGTTCCGTTTTTACTGGTCGGTATATTGCTTTCCTCCGCTATTCAGGTTTTTGTTCCCCAAAGAGCGATTGAACAGCGATTCCCAAAATCTCTTGGATGGGGGATGCTTGTAGCGATTATAGGCGGTTTCTGCCTTCCGGTATGCGACTGCGCTTCTATTCCCATCTTCAGGAGCCTGGTCAAAAAAGGGATCCCCCTCCCCGTAGCTGTTACCTTCATGACGGCTACTCCGGTAATCAATCCGGTGGTCATTTTATCGACTTACTATGCTTTTGGCGGCAATATAAAGGTCGTGGCCGGGCGGGTATGCTATGGGATTATAGCCTCGCTGGTCATCGGGCTCATCATTGCAACCTGGCCTCCGAAGGGTCAGGTATTATCCGGAGGAGTGCTCGACAGGCTTATGTGCAGCTGCGGCTGTTATGAGGATGCTGAATCAATCACTACCTTCAAAGGAAAAATCGGCCTGTTCCTCCGACATTCCCAAGCGGAATTTTTTAATGTAGGAAAATATCTGGTGCTGGGAACGTTCATCGCTTCTATCTTCCAGTTCCTTGGAACCAAATTATTCACGGCTGCCCAGGACGGTGCCGGGCTGGTGGTATCCATTTTAATTATGATGGTGATGGCCTTTGTCCTTTCCCTCTGCTCATCCTCCGACGCCGTGATTGCGCGCAGTTTATCCAAGCAGTTTCCCATGGGTGCGATTATGGGATTTCTGGTATTTGGCCCG
Organism: Mobilitalea sp.; assembly: GCA_029974875.1. The sequence goes on along the minus strand of JARKQP010000218.1, from coordinate 1,931 downwards.
ATGATGGATATTAAAAACGTGATGATGCTCTCTTCCGGATTTTCAAAGCGTTTTATTATTAGACTATTGCTTGTTACATTTATTGTCTGCTTTACCTTAGTCTTTTGTTTACCACTATTAGGAGGGATGTAGCTATGCGGGCAAGAGCATTTAATCCTCAGGTTTTTTTAGAATTTCTTTGCTACTGTGTGTTTGGCGGACTGATGCTTTATCTGGTGGAAAGCGGAAAATATCTTTCCTACGTTACTCCCAGGATAGAACCCTATCTTTATTTTACGGCCATCATCATGGGAATCTGGGCTTTGGCGGGACTTGGCAGGCTCTTTCGCCCGCAGTACAAAATACGCTCTGCCCATTGCTATGTATTGGCAGTCCCTATTTTATTACTGTTGTTCCCCCATAATCCTCTGAGTATTTCCGACCTTTCCGGCAATTATATCAGCGGGAATAATTTATCCGGGATCCCAACTGAGGCTCCTGCCAAAAACATCACTGAACCTACGGATGATTCCTCCTCTTATTCCGGGAATGATTTTTCCTCCTCGGATCCGGCAGCAATGGATTCCATAGATTCCTCTTTTTATGATACACAAACCGAGGTGTCGGAAGATGAAGATAACTATACAGCCGATCTGCCCGGTCTTGATACAGCGAATAAAAAAATCACCGTATCAGATGACGATTTCAGCATGTGGCTTACCGTACTATATGACAACATAGAAAAGTATAATGGATATACCATTACTATAACAGGATATGTTTTTAATGATTCTGAGGCGCTTCAAAAGGATGAATTTGTACCAGCCCGCCTTATGATGTCATGCTGTGCTGCTGATCTGGCGCCTGCCGGGTTAATCTGTAAATATGACAAGGCCTCCGAATTAAAAGCCGATTCCTGGGTGACAGTTGAAGGCACCATCTTTATCGGGCAATATGAATATGATGGCGAAAAATACGATGATCCCCAGATCTCCGTGACAAAAATTACACCGGCGGAAGAAGTGGAGGGTTACATCTATCCATTTTATTAATGATATTTAGAGGTTTGGGAGATATCTATCATAAATAAAACGTTCTGCCCCGGTTAGCGGTTGAACCATCACCGGGGCAGAACGTTTTATTCTTTTAGTCATATCATCCTGCCGCTTCTACTGCGCATTCCCCACACATACCGTACAGAATAGATTTTGAACATTGCAGTGAAAACTGGTGATGTGCTAATAAATGCTCTGTTATCTCATTCATAAAATTACATTCCAGGTGGATCACCTTCCCGCATTTCATGCATTGCATATGCAGATGCTCATGGCACTTCTCATTCTCACCCACATATTGGTAAACTGCCTTATCTTCCTGGCTGTCCTTGTATTTTATCAGAACACCGTCTTCCGTCATCTTATCCAGGTTCCGGTAAATGGTTGCAAGGTTAACTTTATCATCCTTTTCCTGTAAAAAATTATGGATTTCAGCGGCGCTAACCATCTTTTCCTTATGATTTTGGAAAAACAGCAAAATGCTCTCCCTGCTCTTGGTTTTATATATTCTCTGCATCATTGCCTCCTAGCTTTTGATCCACTTTCCAACACTTTTGCACGTTCTAAACTTATCTTCTGTATATACTTTGTTTTCCCGTGCCAGCGGCTTATGTCATTTCCAAGCATCACTGTTCACTATATTTACATTAGGCCATATTATTAGTTTGCTTTTATATTGAATTTGAGGGTAATTCTTGATTTCATATTATATCTCACTTTGATTTTTGTCAAGGCAACAAGGAATATTCACGGATTTCTCAATTGCTGATAATGGCATTTGCAATAGCTAAAGTAATGTCGTCTTCCCTGCTCTCAGATATCCGGTCAGTAAAGTGATAGGTGCGATGTGTTTTCTCATAATTATCCTGCAAGACAGCCGTTAAGCTGGCTTCTTAT
>JARKQP010000204.1 GCA_029974875.1 Mobilitalea sp. | reverse complement strand
CCACATTTATGGGAAGTATTAGAGGGTCTATATAAAGGTCCTCCAAAGGAAGTCCGAATTCATCAGCGGCTGCAACCAGCTCCATTGCAAGAGCCACCCTGTTTTCAGCATTCTTCGGGATGCCCGAATCTTCACTCATGGCAAGACCTATTATCTTAGCATTGTATTTGATTGCCATAGGAAAAACTCTTTCAATCTTGTACCTGTCAGCATGGCAGGAATTTATCAGTGCAGGCCTTTTGCAGAGCTGCAAGCCCGCTTCTATTACATCATAGTTTGTAGAGTCCAGTGACAACGGTGTATCAACAACCTCCTGGATAGTATTTACCAGCCATTTCATGGCAGCCACCTGATCCTCGGCAGCAGCACCTGTATTGACATCCAGCCATGTAGCACCGTTTTCGGTCTGCTTGACAGCCCAATCCTGAATCGGTTTTTTATCCTGATTTTTTATGCCCTCACGTATATCCTTGAACATACCGTTAATTCTTTCGCCTATAATCTCCATTTATTTATCCCCTCTTAAATTAGATTTAGATTGGAATTAAGATTGAGTATGAAACCCAATTTAGCCCTAATCTATGAAATTTTATTATTGATTTATAGTTTATTTCTATCAATTTCTTGTATGTCTCCAGGTCTTATCCCAGTTTTGCTTACAACACTCTTGCCCTGTTTTTAAATTTTTCTTAATCTCAATCTTCTTATCCAATATTATTCGGAACCATAAGCTCATCTATGTTTTTCTTTACAAGCTTCACAGCTTCCGGGTGCCTCATGACCAGTATATCCATACCCGACTGCAAAAGAGCCGTAGCAGTCATAGCTTCCCACAAAATGCCTCTTTCAGCCTGCTCACCCCAACCTGGGAATTCATCCACTCCGACATTTGCTTCCTTGGCCTTCCAGGCTTCTGCTCCTATGGTACCTAAAACAGGCATTGCCAGCATCTTGTCTCCCTGCAATGCTCCTATCCTGCTTCTTTCACCTATGGAATAAGCATATTCTATTCCATATCCCAAACCACCTATGCTGGGGTCAATTACTATCCTGTCCAGAGGCAGTCCCATTTCGCTTATGAGTATGTTGAGCTGCTTGCACATATTTATGTCCAAGGGTGACTGAGCTATTACAGTATGCTTGTGAACCATGCATGAAGCAGCTATTGTGTTATAATTTTCGTTTGTCGCAAAGCCGAGCAAAAGATTTTCTCCTGCACAGCCTTCTGCAACGGCGGCTATCACCTTGTTGTCCACCTCGTCTATACCGCAGCCGATTACAGCCAGGGGAACGCCAACTGCAGCCAAGACGTCCTTAACGGTTTTTACGCACTGCTCAGGAGTGCTGTTGCCTATCTCTGGGTCGGCACTTTGCAGCTTTAGGAATATAATATCCGCTCCAAACTCATCTACGCATTTCTTTGCCCAAGCGGCAGGGTTATCCAACACATCGCCCAATGCCGACTTAACCTCATCATTCCATTCCTCCGGGACCCTGTCAACAACCTCCATTGCGATAATGGGCTTATTTGGTGTCTCTCCTTCAAAGTGAAGAAACGGAAGGCTTGCCGCACCACCTACTTTTATAGTATGAGATCTTGTGCCCCCCTCTTCCCTGGTAGCACCCAAAGTTACAGCAGCAATTTTGCTAGAATTTCTGTCCTTTAATACTTGTACTGGCATTTTAAAAATTCCCCCTCTTTCAGCTCAAAATCACTATATCAATTTAATTTGTTTTTATATATTTAGAGGCAGCCCAGTTTTACATTGAGAAAATAATCATTTTTCTTAAGGCTTTGTAAAGCTTTGCTGCTGCTTTATAAATCTATACCTTTATTCTATCCAGTATCTCTCTCACAGCCTGCAATGCCGGTGAATCCTCCGGAAGCTCAAAAAGAGCCTTGCTCTTGATATCATACTCCGTAATCCTCGGATCGCCCGGAATAATCCCTGCAAGCTTCAGCCCCGTCTTTTCTATTTCTTCTCTGAGGCTTTCCGCATCTTCCGGAGTTGCTCTGGTCAGTATAAGGCAAATGTTCTTTACCTTGGTTTTTATCTGCTTCACCAGCTCATTCACCCTTCCGGCTGAACGTACCGATCTGGCCGAACAATCACTTATCACAAACAGATAGTCCACATCCTGGGTGGTCCTTCTGCTTATATGCTCAAGTCCGGCTTCATTATCCATCACGATATATTTGTATCCTTTGGACAGGTTATCAAGATACTTTCTAAGGATATTATTTGGGAAGCAGAAGCACCCCGGCCCATCGGGCCCCCCCATCACAAGCAGATCTACGTTTTTACTTTCCGACAGCACAGAATTAAGCCTATACTCAATGTATGTTTCCTGGCTCATGCCTTCCGGAATGACGTTCTGTTCCTTGGTCTTTGCAATGAGCTCAGAAACAGTCTCATTTTCCAGTTTAAGGCCCAATGCCTCATTGAGATTGGCATTAGCGTCCGCATCCACTGCCAGGATGGGCACTTTTTGCTTCTCTATCAGATACCTGATGAGCATGGCACAAAAAGAAGTCTTTCCTGTACCACCCTTACCTGCCACTGCTATTTGAATAGGCATACGCTCCACTCCTTGTCATTTCTCCGTCTTACTTCTTAATCGAAGGAAACAGCCCCATATCTGTGTGAGGTATGAATAAAGCTGACACGAACTCATCCATGAAGGTATTTCCAAGGGACAGCTCCACATATGTCATCTTTTTTGCAATTTCTCCGGCCTCACTCACTGCTTCCTTGCTGAGCAGCATTGCGATGGCTCCCTGAATGCTGCTGTTTCCGACAAACTCATATTTTTTTACCGGGATATCCGGCAAAAGTCCTATATTTATAGCATCAGTCACATTTATATATTTTCCAAAACCACCGGCTACATATACCCTGTCGATGAGGTCAATATCCATCTGCAGCTGCCGCAGCATAGTTCTTATTCCGGCAAAAATCGCGCCCTTTGCCCTGAGAAGATTTTTAATATCCCCTTCGGTTATGACTATATCACCACCACTGCCG
>JARKQP010000171.1 GCA_029974875.1 Mobilitalea sp. | reverse complement strand
CTGCTTTAGGTGATTCTTTTTGCTTGTCCTCTTTGTCAGCCTTTATCAGCAGCTCGATCAGGTCTCCTTTCTTTAACGCGGTAATGTTTTTTAGACCTTTTTCCTTTGCCAGTTCTCTTAAATTAACAAGCGTCATGGAATCATATTGTTTGTCCATTTATTCAACTCCTTCGGTTCAATTGGATTTACTTTTTTGGAATATGTTAAGAATTGATTCAGAAATATATTTTGAGGGACACATAACAGCAGCCCTTATTTTTGAAATTAGTAAGCCTAAATCTATAACTAGAACTATTAACCTTCATAATACCTAACATTTACGCAATCTCGTACAGTCCCAATTATACATCAGAAGAATTAGAAAATAAAGTCTTTTCTTTACTAATAGGTCTTTTTCCATGTTTTATACAAATTTATCTCCCATGTTCTAAGCAATTTTATCAGTATGGTAGGGTAAGATTTTTTACAAAATAAAAACTTTGATTTGCTTGATTTCTCCCCCCTTGTAATGATATGATAGCAAGTAACATAAAGGGTGAAAGAAAAACAGATAGCAAACGAAGTTGCCCCGGCCCATGCCAGAGCTTTCATGGCAATTTGTGCAGGAGGGCGCTGGACATAATAATGGACATAATATGGACATAATAACGGACATTATAATGAATAAAACACATGAATGCTATGACCCTAAGCGGCAGATCCGCAAAAAGAATGGAGGATTCACATGAACATAACGGAACAATCCCTGAAAATGCATGAGCTATGGAACGGGAAAATAGAAACCGTGTCAAAATGTAGCGTAAAATCAAGGGAAGACCTGGCGATAGCCTATACTCCCGGTGTGGCAGAGCCCTGCAAAGCCATCGCAGAGGATCAGGCGGCAGCTTACCGGTATACCATAAAAGCAAATACCATTGCAGTTATTTCCGATGGCAGTGCGGTACTGGGCTTGGGTAACATAGGCCCCTATGCGGCAATGCCTGTGATGGAAGGCAAGGCTGTCCTGTTCAAGGAGTTTGGAGGTATAAATGCCGTACCGATCTGTCTTGACACCCAGGATACGGAGGAGATTATAAAGACAGTCGTTGCCATTGCCCCCGCCTTTGGAGGCATTAACCTGGAGGATATCTCCGCCCCAAGATGCTTTGAAATAGAGGAACGCTTAAAGGGGCTTTTACATATTCCTGTTTTCCACGATGACCAGCATGGGACTGCAATTGTAGTCTTAGCTGCTGCCATAAATGCCCTTAAGGTTACCGGAAAATCCAAGGAAGCCTGTAAGGTCGTCGTAAACGGAGCCGGTTCCGCCGGTATCGCCATCAGCAAATTACTTCTTACCTATGGCTTCAGGCAGCTCACCCTATGTGACAGACACGGTATCATATCCTCAGGTTACCCTGACTTAAACTGGATGCAGAAGCAGATGCTTGACCTTACAAACCTGGAGAATGAGACTGGTTCCCTGGCAGATGCCTTAAAGGGTGCAGATCTATTTGTAGGCGTCTCTGCTCCTGGTATTGTCACAAAGGAAATGGTAGCCTCCATGAATAAGGATGCCATTATCTTTGCCATGGCAAATCCTACTCCTGAAATCATGCCGGATCTGGCTAAGGAAGCAGGCGCAAGGATTGTGGCAACGGGCCGCTCTGATTTTCCGAACCAGGTTAATAATGTGGTGGCATTTCCGGGTATCTTCCGCGGTGCCCTGGAAGGCCGTGCAACCCAGATCACGGAAGAAATGAAGCTGGCCGCAGCCGAAGCCATTGCCGGCCTGGTCGATGCCAGTGACCTGAATGAGGACAACATCATGCCCCAGCCCTTTGATCCCCGGGTCAGTGATGCGGTAAGCAATGCGGTAAAATTGAATATAAGGAAGCAGTAAAGGTGTGATAGAAATTAAATTGATAAACGAAGGGAGGACCGGGTCCATGCCAACACCTTCATGGCAATTTATGCGATATAAGGGCAATGCCCATAGTGATGGGCATGGACATAGCTATGATGTGGGACGACAAACGTTATCACTCCCTGGATTATGAACTTAAGAAAAGGTTTGGACAGAAGGTATATAAGCTTTCGCTAAACGCAGGTATGAGCTGCCCGAACCGGGATGGTACCTTGGGCTTTCGGGGCTGCATCTTCTGCAGCGAAGGAGGCTCCGGGGATTTTGCAGCCGCCCCCTCCCTTTCCATTACGGAACAGATCGAGGCCTCCAAAAGCCTGGTAACCGCCAAGCTAAAGGATCCGGAGCATGCAAAATATATCGCCTATTTCCAGGCCTATACTAATACCTATGCCCCGATACCCTATCTGTCCCGCATATTTACGGAGGCGATCAACCATCCGGATATTGTCGTCCTGTCCATTGCCACCAGACCGGACTGCTTAAGCAGTGAGGTGCTTGACCTGCTCCGTGACCTGAACCAGATCAAGCCTGTCTGGATAGAGCTGGGGCTCCAGACCATGCATGAACGCACTGCGGATTTCATACGCCGCGGGTACTCTTTACCCGTCTTTGAAGCTAAGGTGCAGCAGCTAAACAATTTTGGAATCGATATCATTGCCCACACCATACTGGGGTTGCCAAATGAATCAAAAGATGATATGTTTAAGACCATAGACTATATCTGTTCCTTGCCAATCCAAGGAATAAAGCTCCAGCTGCTGCATGTGCTGAAGGAAACTGACCTGGGTCTTATGTATGAGGAGGGGCTTTACGCCTACGATTTATCCTTAGAGGATTATGTGAATCTGGTCATTTCCTGCCTGGAGCGCATACCCGGGAACATGGTTATCCACCGGATCACAGGTGACGGTCCCAAAAAGCTTTTACTCACTCCCCTATGGAGCTCCAACAAAAAGCTGGTGCTAAACCGTATCCAGAGCCAAATGAAAGCCCGTTGTACTTACCAAGGAAAATATAAGACATCCCCACAGGAAAGCCATTTTTGATAAGGAGGTCCCTATGCCGTCCGATACCTTTATGTTGTATAAATTAATGATTTTATATATCCTTAGCCGGGTTAACTTTCCCCTTTCCAACGCCCAGCTGACAGCCTTCATCCTGGAAAAAGAATATACCAATTATTTTAATATCCAGCGTGCCCTGTCGGAGCTAATTGATGATGCCTTTGTTGAGACAAAAACCGTACGGAACAGTACCCTGTACCGTATCACCGACAGCGGGTATGAAACACTGCTCTTTTTTGACAATATGATTTCCCCGGGAATCAAGGAGGATATCGAAATATATCTGTTACAGAACAAATATGAGCTGCAGGAGGAGGTATCCACCCGCGCCGAATTGTACCAGATTAAGAAGGGTGAATATGCTGCCCAGCTAAGCGTAATAGAACGCGATACTACGATCATTAATTTAACCTTAAACGTAACAACCGAAGAGGAAGCAGTAAGGATCTGCAATAACTGGAAGGAAAAAAGCCCCGATATTTATGCTTATTTAATGTCCTCAC
>JARKQP010000135.1 GCA_029974875.1 Mobilitalea sp. | reverse complement strand
AATATTCCTCACCTACAGAATAGGGAATAAATACAGAGGAATCCGGAAGAATTACTCCTACATTCTCTCCCTTGCGCCCCAAAACCCCTACGACTTTTAGCAGCTTATTATTAATGGAGATATATTGGCCAACCGCATATTCAGCCATACCATAGTTGTTTACCGCTACATCATAGCCTAAAACAGCCACTAATGATTTATTTTCTTCATCAGCCCTTGTCAGATTTTCGCCATATGCGGGAAATAGATTGAAAATCTGCTCGTATTCCGGTGTTACCCCTGTGATATTCCTGAGATATTCTTCCCCATTCAACGTTGCATTTGCGAGGCCGGAGTTCAAAAGCATAATATCTGCCAGGTGTGGGTTTTCCGTTTTTATTTCCTGGATTAGTTCAAAGCTTAGCCGTTGGATTTTTGTAATATCCATGCCGGAGAGCGCTTTTTTCGATTCATCCGGGTTAATGTAAATAGTTGCTGCCGACAAATCGCCAAATTGCTTGACTATTTCCGCTTCCCCGCCTTTACCGACGGCAATGACCAAAACGATTGTTGCAGCCCCAACAATAATACCTAAGGAACTTAATATAACCTTAAATTTATTCTGTAGTATGTTTATCCATATGATACGTAACATCTCAGTCAATCGCATTACTTATCCCTCCACATAGACAATGTCGCCCTCAGAGAGACCTGATAATATCTCACTGTACCGGCCGTCAGAGAAGCCTGTCTGGATTTCCTGCTCAAACAGCTTGCCTTCCTTGTCCTTAAGAAGTACAATTTGCTTTCCCTCTTTTGATTGAATAGCCTTGTTTGAAAGGCATAGCACATCCTTTACCTGTTTCTGAATCAGTTGAGCTGAAAATGTCATTCCCTCCAGGAGAAGCAGATCATCTGCCTCAATGGAAGCATAAGCAGTATATTCCAGAGGATTTGCTTTTGCCGGAGCTAACTGAATATGTGTAATTTTCCCCTGTAATGTCCGGGTAGGATAAGCACTGAAGG
>JARKQP010000091.1 GCA_029974875.1 Mobilitalea sp. | reverse complement strand
TCGCGCTGATCTCCTCCACCGGCTGCCTGATCCCTAATTCACTGTCAACCATACAGACGGATACCAGTACCGTGTCCTTACGGAGCAATTCCTTAAAATGCTCCAGGTCAATGGTTCCGTCCTTTGTGATGTCAACCAAATCTATTTCGTAGCCCTGGGACTGCAGATAGGTCAAAGCCCCGCTGACGGAAGGATGCTCCAGGCAGGTTGATATGATGTGCTTGCCGTTCTGCCTATAGGCCTGCACAATCCCCTTGATGGCAAGGTTATTTGCCTCGCTTGCACCGGAGGTATAGATAATTTCCGAAGCCTTCACCTTTAACAATGATGCTATTTCCTCTGTAAATTCATCTATTTTTAGCTTTGCCTGTCTTCCAGGCAGATGCAAAGAATTTGGGTTTGCCATATAACGCTTTGTTATATCCGCAAAGCAGTTCAGTACTTCACAGTCCACCGGCGTATTTGCCGCATAATCTAAGTATAACATGTAACCACCTCTTGTATCCTGAAGAGTGCTCTTAACGGGCGCTCGTTTAACAACATTACTATAATAAGTTCTATTCCCTAGTATGTCAATGTATTTTATGGTCCGCCCGGCAAAAGGCTTCATAGCAGGGCATAAAAACGCCCCACCCTTTTCCTATTTAATTATAGGTATTTTGATGAGGCATCTTTTAATATTTCAATTATTTTACTTCTTCAAAACCGTCCTTACCTACACCACAGACCGGGCAAACCCAATCATCCGGAATATCTTCCCACTTTGTTCCCGGAGCAATTCCGCCATCCGGATCACCTAAAGCTTCATCATAAATATAACCACAAGCAGTACATTCAAACTTCTTCATATAACAACCTCCATATCGTAAATTAAGTATTGTTCCAAGTGTAGCCAAATTTTACACCTGAATTAAGTATTTGTCGTTACAATAATATGTATAACATAAAATGAAAGAAATCTCAACAAGAAAAACAAATATATCCATTACAATTTCCAGATTATATGCTATAATATGTTTACGGCAGGCTTGTCTGCCCGCCAAACGAACACGTGTGGGAAAGGCTCCCGTGTTTTATCTGTATAATAAAATATTTTTATACTTTGAATGGAGGTATTTCATTATGAAAGCAACACTTGATCGTGATGGTTGTATCGGATGCGGGCTTTGCTCAGATACCTGCCCCGCAGTATTCCGCATGGATGATGAAGG
>JARKQP010000090.1 GCA_029974875.1 Mobilitalea sp. | reverse complement strand
AGCAGTACATTCGAACTTCTTCATATAACAACCTCCATATCGTAAATTAAGTATTGTTCCAAGTGTAGCCAAATTTTACACCTGAATTAAGTATTTGTCGTTACAATAATATGTATAACATAAAATGAAAGAAATCTCAACAGGAAAAACAAATATATCCATTACAATTTCCAGATTATATGCTATAATATGTTTACAGCAGGCTTGTCCGCCTGCCCAAACGGACACGTGTGGAAAGGCTCTGCGTGTTTTATCTGTATATAAAATATTTTTATATTTTGAATGGAGGTATTTCATTATGAAAGCAACAATTGATCGTGATGGTTGTATCGGATGCGGGCTTTGCTCAGATACCTGCCCCGCAGTATTCCGCATGGATGATGAAGGATTGGCTGAAGTATATACTGACCCGGTTCCCTCCGGCGAGGAGGATGCTGCCAGGGAAGCCGCTGACGGATGTCCTGTTGCCGTAATCACTGTCGAAGAGTAGTTTATGACATTAAAAAGAAAGGATGATTTACCATGTTGAACCCTGAAGTGACCAAACTTTTAAATGAACAAATTACGAAGGAATTATACTCTGCATATCTGTATATGGATATGGCGAATTATTATTCGGACCAAAGCCTTAACGGCTTCGAGAATTGGTTCTTTGTACAGATGCAGGAAGAGCGTGACCACGCCTTACTGTTCCGCCAATACCTCCTTAATAACGGTGAAATAGTGAAGCTCGCTGCAATTGACGCTCCTGATAAGGAATACAAGAGCTTCCGTGATCCCCTTGCCATGGCTTATGAGCACGAGCAGTTTGTAACTGCTTCTATTAATAATATCTATGAGGCTGCTTATAAGGTAAAGGATTTCCGTACCATGCAGTTCCTTGACTGGTTTATCAAGGAACAGGGCGAGGAAGAGAAAAACGCTGATGATAACGTGAAGAAATACGATTTGTTCGCAGGAGATCCAAAGGGCTTATATATGCTGGATAATGAGATGAAGTCCAGAGTATATGCCGCACCATCTTTGGTTCTTGAATAAAATGTAATGAGAGAGGCTGCTTAAAGTCCGAGGTTAGGAATCTGGACAGGGCAGCCTTTTTCATTTTGACGGGGATAAAAAGGACATGCAACAAAAACAATGCCGTATTGTTTTCGAAAGTGCTATTGGAAAGTTATATAAAGTGGAAATTTCGGTATATTTGCCGGGATAACGTCGGGATAACGTCGGGATAATGTCGGGTAAAAATTGATATTTACTCTGCATAAAATAGAACTGTTGCAAACCAATGCCTTAGTTAAATGACATTGCTTTACAACAGCTCTTTTTATCCCTGATCCATGAAAGCTTATAACGCGCTGGCTCTTCATTGACCGGGGTCATTCTTATATAAATTTAATTCCAAGTAATACATAAAAGCCTATTTTGTCTCAAGGATGTATTGATTCAATATGCTTTCCAACATTTCCTGTCTGCCGGACTTGTTCGGAGTAGTTCCATTCTTTAATGCGTAAGCTTCCAACTCCTTGAAGCCTACCTTTCCATCCACGATATCCTTACCAATGCCCGTCGTATAGCTTGCGTAACGCTCCGCCTTAAAGTCTTCAAATACACGGTCCTCAAGCAGCTTTGCAGCTACCTTTAAGCCCTTGGCAAAGGCATCCATGCCTGCGATATAGGCATAGAATAAATCATCATCCTGGAAAGATGCACGGCGGACCTTGGAATCAAAGTTCAAACCACCCTTTGTTAAGCCGCCATCCAGAAGAATTTCATACATAGCCAGGGTCGTATCGTATACATTCGTAGGGAATTGATCCGTATCCCAGCCAAGCAGCGGATCACCGGTATTTGCATCCACACTGCCGAGCATTCCGTTGATCCTGCTCATATTTAATTCATGCTGGAAGGTATGCTGAGCCAGGGTTGCATGGTTCGCTTCAATATTAAGCTTAAAGTGATCCTGTAAATTATACTTTCTAAGGAAGGAGATAACAGTTGCCGCATCAAAATCATACTGATGCTTTGTAGGCTCCTTCGGCTTAGGCTCAATTAACAGCTGGCCTGTAAAGCCGATTTCCTTCGCATAATCAACTGCCATCTGCAGCAATCTGGCAAGGTTATCCAGCTCCAGCCCGGTGTCTGTATTCAGCAGGGTCTCATAGCCCTCACGGCCGCCCCAGAATACATAGTTAACGCCGCCCAAGTCCTTGGTAATCTCCATTGCTTTCTTAATCTGGGCTGCGGAATAAGCAAATACCGTAGCATTGCAGGAGGTAGAAGCTCCGTGTACGAACCTGTCATCACCAAATGCATTGGTAGTACCCCATAAGCATTTGATTCCGGTACGTGCCATCTCCTCTTTGATTACGGCAACAATTTCATCTAATCTCTTATTGGTTTCTTCTAAGGTAGCTGCTCTTGGAGCTATGTCCTGGTCATGGAAGCAGAAGAAAGGAATCTGCATTTTCTCCATAAATTCAAAGGCTGCATGTACTCTATCCTTCGCCTTTTTCATAGCATCTTCCGTATTATCCCAATCACGGTGCATGGTAGCCGTACCGAATGGGTCGTTACCCATGTAGGTCAAGGTATGCCAGTAGGACATAGCGAAACGGCAATGCTCCTTCATTGTCTTTCCCATGACTACTTCCTCAGGGTTATAATACTTGAAAGAAAGCAGGTTCTTGCTTGCAGGTCCTCCATATTGGATCTTACCGATGTTAAAATATGACATGTATGACTCCTCCTTAATAATATTTTTCTTTTAGGGGCTGCTCCTTGAGAAAAAGCCCCCCTGTTACACCGTCGGAACAGAACATGTTCCGGCCGTCATTGTGCCCTATAGGCAGACTTTGCACGGCGCAAACCCGCGCCTTTTATTCAGAAGTAAAAAAACAACTTCTGATAACTTATACCGCAGATTGGGGTTAAAACGGGGGGTATGTAACCTCTTTCCATGATATAATTTAGTCACTAAACTACACTTATTATTATAAAGCAGAATCAAAAATAATGCAACAGGAATTTGTATATTTAATAAACTAATTTGCCCTCCAGATAGAAAAAAGGAAAAAAGGAGCAAAAAGACAAAAAAACCACCTCAAGAAAGCGAGGCAGGAATCCCCTCTTCCATCCAGTAATTTCGTCTATTTTGCTCCTTATCCTTGATTAGCT
>JARKQP010000839.1 GCA_029974875.1 Mobilitalea sp. | reverse complement strand
CACGGTTTTCGGCAGCAATATCAGGGCAATCGGAAACGGCTCCCTGGTTGCCAAGAATGTAGGTATTAACCCCAGAAAGGTTAAATTACAGGCCTTTCTTGTGGCAGGCTTCTTCGTTGGAGTAGCAGCAATTGCTTATCTGAGCTACGGAGGAACAGCCGCCGCAAAATATAACATGGCGACCATGTCCATGACCTTCCAGCCGATCATGGGTATGATTATTGCATTATCCCTGCAGAAATATATCAATATCACGCTGGGCGTTGTTATCGGTGAGGTTTCTATCAAGATAATCAGCGCCGGCCTGGTATCCATGGGATTCTCAAGCAGCTTGCAGCAAATTATTACCGGAGTTGCCCTGTTCTGTGTATTAATTGCGACATCGGTTAATCTGAAATTAACAGAAAGAAGTGAAAAAGCAGCAAGAATGCAGGGAGTGGATTAATGGTCCGGGGGACATAGGCAAAATTTATGTACGGACAGGAATATGCGCGCATATTCTTTCCTTATTCTAAGTGAAGCTATGGTACCCGGAGCATCAAAATAAAATTATGGAGGTATAGAAAATGAGCAGATTAGTAACCTTAGTTACCTGTCAGTGGACAGACCTGGAATTTGATGACATGTGCAAAAAAGCAAAGGAGATGGGCTATGACGGACTTGAGCTCGCCTGCTGGGGCAAGCACCTGGATGTGAAAAAGGCAGCAACGGATCCCTCCTATGTAAGCTACATCAAGGAGACCTTGGAAAAGCACGGTCTTCAGTGCAAGGCAATTGCTACCCACATCATCGGACAGTGTGTGGGAGATTACAATGATCCCCGTCTGAATAACTTTGCGCCCGCAGAGCTGGCAGACAAACCGGAGGAGATCCGTGCCTGGGCAATCGAAACCATGAAGTACTCAGCAATTGCGGCAAACAAGCTTGGAATTAAAATCATTACAGGCTTTGTAGGCTCTCCTATCTGGAAATACTTATATTCCTTCCCCCAGACCACGGAGGAGATGGTAGA
>JARKQP010000034.1 GCA_029974875.1 Mobilitalea sp. | reverse complement strand
AAAGCTTACATCCAATAATCTTGATTTCCAGGAATTCTGTATTTTCCCGGTAGGGGCAGAGACTTTCAAAGAAGCCATGGAGATTGGAAATGCTGTAAACACAGTGCTTCATGATATAGTTGTATCAACATATGGGAAATTAGCTGCCAATACAGGAGATGAAGGCGGATTTGCAATTCCTGCAACCAGTGTACGAGAGACCCTCAACCACCTTGTTAATGCAGTAGAAAAATCCGGCTATGCAGACAAGATAGTATATGGTCTTGATTGTGCAGCAACCCATCTTTATGACAGTGAGACAGGCCTTTATACATTAGAAGGAGCGAATCTTACAACGGAAGAGATGATTAATTACTATAAAGCCCTTGTAAAAGACTATCCAATAGTTACCATTGAAGATCCGCTGGATGAAAATGACGTGGAAGGATTCACCCGCCTTACCAGGGAACTGGGTATTCAGATTGTAGGAGACGATTTCTTCGTTACTAATCCGGAAATAATGAAACCCCGGGTAAAGGAAGGCGCTGCAAATGCATTGCTCTGGAAGTTCAATCAGGTAGGTACGCTGACACAGGCCATGGACGCCGCACAGGTAGCATTCAGAAACGGTTATGGAGTCATGGTTTCAGAGCGTTCCGGCGAGACGGAGGATTCTGCTATTTCCGACCTGGTAGTTGCGCTTAATGCAGGCCAGATTAAAACCGGTGCAGGAGTCAGAGGTGAAAGGACAGCCAAGTACAACAGGCTGCTTCAAATTGAGGCGGAGCTTGGTCCCGTTGCTAAATATGCGGGAAGAAATTACAAGAATGCATTCTAAGATTCAATGAAATATGGTTTTTGTAACAGCTTTCTTAGCTGCTGCAAAAACCATAAGAAGGGAGGACAGGAATAGATGGTCTAATGTAAAAATAGAGAGGAACTGTTGTCCCATGGAAATACAAAGCTCCGCAGCATAGCACTGGACATTATTGATTATGCATTGATGAAATCCGACCCATATGTACAAGTGAAAAATACAGTCAAATTAGATGAGGATATCTTAAAAGTTGGAGAGCTTGAGTTTGACTTAAAGCAATGCGGGCGGATATTTATTATAGGAGCAGGTAAGGCAACATATCCAATTGCTTATGCGTTGGAAGAAATTCTCGGCGACAGGATTTCCGATGGGGTGATCATATGCAAATATGGCCAGGAAGGCCAGCTTTCCCGCGCAAGGTTACACTTTGCAAGCCATCCGGTTCCTGATGAAGCAGGGTACAATGCCACCCAGGAAATGATGGCTCTGGCAAGGCAGACACAGCCTGGAGATATAGTATTTGCAGGTATTACCGGAGGCAGCTCGGCGCTTATGCCGTTCCCCGTACCGGGAGTTACACTTGAAGATAAAAAATTAGTAAATAAATTATTACTGAGAAGCAGTGCAAATATCATTGAGATAAATGCAGTTCGCAAGCACTTAAGCTGGTCTAAAGGAGGCTGGCTTGCACAAGCTGTTCATCCTGAAGCTCACCTGATAAATCTTACAGTTTCAGACGTCATTGGAGATCCGGTAGATAACAATACATGTCCGACTGGTC
>JARKQP010000030.1 GCA_029974875.1 Mobilitalea sp. | reverse complement strand
GTTTCTTTATACAGTTATCAGGATAATTACTATTTTCACAAATATGATCTGGAAGGATGCCTTGCGGCAGCGGCAGGTGCAGGTGCTGAAGGTATTGAAATTTTTCCTGATGCCATGATACCGGAATGGCCATATATTTCCGATGCTTTTGTTGATAAATTTACAGGAATGCTGGAACGTTACGGCTTGGAATGTGTTTGTGTGGATCACTTTTCCGATACCCGTATGTGGAAAAATAAAAATCTCAGCGACGATGATTTATATGAGCGCGGCGTAATGTACATCAAGGCCGCCGCAAAACTCGGAGCGCCGGCAATCCGTTTGCTCCATGAAGAGCATATCGGTGTTTTCGACAAAAGCAGTCCTATGAGCCGGGATTATCATCTCACGAATGTGGAGATCGTGGAAAGGCTTCTTCCCGTAGCAGCTAAATACAATGTTATGATGGCACTGGAATGCCATGCTCCCAGCACCATCAGCGATCCCTGCCATGAGCCTTATTTAGAAGCCGCAGAGCGTCTTGGTTTACCTTTTGTGGGGCTGCAGGCCGATTTTAGCTCCTATGAATATTGTATTACCAGTGCTGACGTTGGCATGTACACCCGTCAGGGTGCCAATCCGGAGATATTAAACCTGATCAGGAACAGTCAGAGAGAGGCATATTTCAGCGGCAAAATATTTAATTTTGAGGATATCAGGGAAAAGATAGAGAGAATTGGGCTTAACGAGGTCGATAAGCGGTTATTGAAGAGTGATTTTGTTTACAGTATCAGTGAGGCGAAATCCTTTGAAACCCTATATAAGACTCTTGAGGAATATGCCTCCAGACTCGTATATATCCATGGAAAGTTCTACGATATTGATGAGGACGGACAGGTAGACAACATGGACTATCCGAAGATCTTCAAGGCTCTTTCCAAGGGAGGCTATAAGGGATACATCTGCAGCGAGTTTGAAGGAAACAGGCGCATGAATGATGCGGGCTGGGTTAATGAAATAGAGTATGTACGCAAGCACCAGGCGCTGATGAGAAAATGCCTTGGGGATGGGAAATAATTTGATAGACAAAGATAGAAGATAAGGTGTAGCTCTTAAGGAATGGCTTTATATCAATGGTTAGGTGGGA
>JARKQP010000021.1 GCA_029974875.1 Mobilitalea sp. | reverse complement strand
CTTTCTTTCAAACTTCACGACATGCTGCCGTAGGCAGCACAAACATAAGTGAGAAGAACGCTGCTCTTGCGTTCTTCCAGTGTGAAGCATAGAAGTTGTTAGGCACCGTCTTTTGGTGCCTTAGAACTTCTCTTCACACTTACACCCTTGCCTTTCAAGTTTTGGATCAGTAAGGCCAAAACAGGTTCCCAGCCCTTTTACCCTGCCTGCGGATCACCCTTCCGGTTCATAATCAGGTTGCTTCCCAGGGTCGCAGCCAGACAGATGACCAGTATGATGATCCCGATTGCACTGCCAAGTCCATAGTGGCTGTATTTAAAGGCTTCGTTATACATTAAGGTCGTCGGCAGGTTGGTAAGCCCGTTGGGTCCTCCCCCCGTCATGGCAAACACCAGGTCAAAGACTTTAACGGAACCGATAATATCCATCAGGATGCACATGGAAATTGTTGATTGCAGCATTGGGATTGTGATATGGAAAAACTTGCTGACCGAGGTAGCCCCGTCAATGGCCGCTGCCTCATAAAGCTCATCCGGGATGGTTGTTAAGCCTGCCAGCAGGATTACCATATAGTAACCGATACCGGCCCAGATGTTTACAAAAATAATCGTATTTATTGCCGTAGACTGGTTTACCAGCCATGGCCCTGCCAAATTATCCAGGCCCACGTTTTTTAACAGGGCATTGAAAAAGCCCGTGGGCATAAATACAAAATACCACATAAGGCCGACGGAGGTTAACGGAAATACGGTCGGTACAAAAAACAGGGTCTTAAACGCCCGGTAGCCCTTACATCTTGTGTTGATGGCAACGGCGAGGAGCAAGGCTATGGGCGTATGGAATAGGACGCTGAAGAATACCATCTTCAGCATATTTTGCAGGGAAAGAAGAAAATCGGCGTCATGAAATGCATTCATATAATTTTTCATCCCTACAAAGGTCAGTGCCGAGCCCCCGATCCCGTTCCAATCCATGAAGGAAAAGTATACTGCGGCCACCAGCGGCGCTATTTGGAACAATAAATAGATCAGGATGGCCGGCAGCAGAAACATTGCTATGTAAGCTTTCGCTCTTCCATTTTTCAATTTAATCAATGAAGTATCCTCCTTTATTCTAAAACGGCTTCATAATTCAATTTCAAATACATTTTTCATTTCCCTTGAGGGTCTTTATATACCCAAAATTGAGTTATGACCATAAGAGAGCTTTGCCAAAATAGAGGGGTGCTGAAAAAACTGCATTCTACTATCTGGGACAGAAGTAATAGAGAAGTTTGTCAACACCCCAATATTGGAACATCCTGTTAATTAGTTATTATCAATCTCCGCCTGAATCTCTGCTGCCGCAGCCTCCGGTGTTGCACCGGTAAACATGCTTACGATAGAATTCCTTGTCCTATCCTGCATGGAAGCCAGGGGATCGAAGTCAAATACGTCAACGCCAATACCGGTTGAGGTTCCGCCAAGCTCCACATTCCTCATAAAGAGCTTGCTGCATTTTGATTCATCCAGGTTAATATCTGTTCTGGGAATTAAGAAGGCAGATTCTTCCGCAAACCTCTTGGCTGCTTCCGCATTGGTCAGCATCTTTAAAAGCTCAAGGGTCAGCTCTAATTCCTTGCCCTGCAGCTTTCCGCTGACCATATAAGGGCTTAAGATCTGCATGTCATCATTCTGGTACTCCGGCTTCTCCGTAAAAGAAGGGAATTTTGCTACATCAATGGAATCAGCGACCGGAGTTGCCTCTTTATCACCAAAGGTGCTGATATTCCAGGGTCCGGTAATAATCATGCCTGCTTGCCCCTGCTGGAACTGTGTCAGCGCAACATCATCCGTGATACCTGCCGCGCTTGCATCAAAGGCTCCCGCATCAATCAAATCCTTTACATATTGCAGAGTCTTTACAACCTCCGGGTCAGTCCATTTCATTTCCCTGTTGCCTAAGAGCTTGGCTGCTTCTGTGCCCGCCCATTTATAGAAGATCTGGTCATGGAGATGTCCTGCCATATAGGTTGACTGGGCGCCCATGGCAATTGGAATAACATCAATCGCCTGGAGCTTCTTAATGGCATCCAGCAGCTCGGTCCAATTTGCAGGGAAGGAAGCAATACCTGCCTTCTGGAAAAGGTCTTTGTTATAGTACACGCCAATCAATCCTGATTCCATCGGGATAGCATAGGTTCCTTCAAATCCGGGCACCTGGTAATAAGCCAGGGAGCCTTCCGTAAAGCCGCTGCCCCAGGTAGGATCCTCATCCAGATAAGGCTGTAAATTTAAAAGCAGGCCGTTATCGATATAATTTGCCAAGTTGGATACACCCTGGATACGGAAAATATTTGCCATATTGCCGGAAGCAATATCCGTAGTCAGGATATTATTGAAGGCTGATTCATCACCCTGGGAGTCATCAATAATGGTAACCTCCGGATGCTTGGTCTTAAATTCGTTAAGAATATCGTTATAGATTGTAACCTGGGTTGAAGTGCCCGCCATTCTTGTCAGCAGTCTTATTGTGATTCCCTTTTCACTGCCGGAATCGTTACTGCCGGAATTGGCATTCCCCTGGGTATCTGTGTTAGAATCGGTTCCTGCGCTCCCCTGGTCCGCCGGTTTGGAGCTGCAGCCGGTAAATACCGTTACCGCCATGATAAATACCATCAGTATTGCCATTAGCTTTTTCATTTTCATAATTTCCCTCCACTTTTTATATTTTTGCTGTTTTTCTCTTGCTTTACGAAATCATCATAGCTACTTTTCACATAAGATAGAATGGATTTTTCTTAGTTTATATGTAAATTTTACAACCCAAGTGGATCCATCGGGGGATAATCCGCCTCTTTATATGGACATTTCCCCCCAGAGTGCTATAATACAGTTTATCAGAAGCTACCCATTACTTTTATCCGCATTGGAGAGAAGGTTGACGAAATAAAACTAATAAAACGAAGGGAGGGCCGGGTCCATGCCAGCACTTTCATGACGATTTGTGCGGTATATGGGCAATGCCTTTAAAGATGGGCAATGCCCATAAAAATAGGCATGGGCATAACTATGAAAAAAAGAGGAATAGAATCAATCAACAAAAGATTTTTCAAATCCATGTCCCTTGTGACTATCACCTTTGTATTAATTTTGTTCCTTGCAAGCTCTTCCATATTTTACAGGCATATTTTCAGCCTGGAATCCGACTCCTCCACCAGCCAGTTAAATTATGTCTCGGAGCAGCTGGGTTATTTCCTGGAATCAGTGGACAACTACTCCAAAACAATCATTAGCGACAGCCGTATCCAGGCCTACGTCAGAAAATATAACTCCAACAGACAAAAATTTGATGCCGTTTCCCAATTAAACATCAAAAATGAAATTAACCATGTTATCCAGTCAACCCCCTTTGTCCATTCCGTCACCTTGTACTCCACGGATCTTTCCCTGATCGTTACAACAGAGATCTATCCTTATCCCGGAGGGCTTGACCAGGTTCCCGTCATTGAGGATGAGATGTGGATCCCCCGCTTAAAGTATTCAAAGCATAGCCATAACCAGAAGATACATTCCCTGTCCCTGATCCGTCCCTTTTATAATTATTCTACCGGAGCCCTGCTGGGCTACATGGAGATCGCCATCCCCGAGGAGGCAATCTCAGCGATCTATAAGGATAAGTCAAACAGCTTCAGCAAATTATTCATTGTCGATAATACCGGTACGGTACAAAGCTCCGATGGCTCCATCAAATTGGCGGAGGCCTACCAGGACTTCCAGGGAATTATACAGCTTCACCAAAGCGGCCGCAAGCTGGGATATCAAAGCATCGTATTATCTCAGTATATCCCAACCCTGGATTGGTATATCATCTATGAGATTAATTTATATAACTTCTTAAAGCCCACCTTTACCACCTTCATCATATCGATCCTGATCGTATTTTTATGTATTATTGCAAGCTTGTCCTTATCGCACCGGGTTTCCAAAACCATAACCTCCCCAATTTACCGCCTGATTTCCCACACGCAGAAAATCAAGGAGGGCAATTGGTCCCCGGTACAGGAAACCTACAGCGACAGCGATATCGGATTGCTTTTTGAGGAATTCAACAGCATGATTGTTGCCCAGGAAAAGCTGAAAAATGATTTGCTTGCCGCCCAGAAGCTAAAGGCACAGCTTTCCCTGGACTTATTGCAGCAGCAGGTAAACCCCCATTTTCTTTACAATTCCCTGGATAATATCTGCTCCCTTGCAGAAATTGATGAAAAGGAAACCCTCCTTGACCTTGTCATGAACCTCTCTTCCTTTTACCGGCAGGGCTTAAGCAACGGCGAGTTTCAAATCACGGTACAGGAGGAATTGGAGATTACGAAATCCTACCTGAATATACTGAAAATACGTTACTATAATTTATTTGACTACCATATCCTATGTGAAGAAGCCCTGCTCACCTGCTCCTGCCTGAAATTCCTGCTGCAGCCCGTCGTGGAAAACAGCATTTACCATGG
>JARKQP010000970.1 GCA_029974875.1 Mobilitalea sp. | reverse complement strand
CCTCACACTCCTGACTGGGTAACATCAGTTTCTTGGTCATTGTTCCAACTCCTCCCTTCAATTTGATATCTACATTGTACTGATACCGGGCTTTCCCAACAATGTACCAATGTCTAGAATATGTGCAATATTTCTATTTTTACTTACTCTACTATTTCATCTATGAAATTGCTTTCCTTTAGCCGTCCGTTTTCCCAAAACAAGAACCGATCCGTTAACTGATAGCTTCGCTCCACATTGGCGGACAAAATTAAAATCGAAGTTCCAGTTTGAGCCATTTCCTGCAATTGCTGCTGTACCATCAGGTAGGTCTGTGCATCCGTATATCGGTCAGGGTTCACACATATCATCATTTTAGGCCTCTGCAGCCGCATCCGGTACAGTACAATTGCCATTTTATCCTTTTCGCTTAAATGAAAGCAGTTCTTTCTATTTATTAGGGCTTCACTGGGATACCAGGCCAGAAAATCACGTTCAATATAGTTCATGCTCTTCCTGCTGTAAAATCCGGCTGCCGACACCTTATGGAAATTTCCGATACAAAGATTGTCCTGCAGGGATAGCGGTTCTATGATTTTGTTTTGTGAATTAAAGTCCACAAACAGGATTTCACCCCGTTTTATAAACCTACTTTTCTTCGTCAGACAATGCTTCCGATAATAAAAATCACCGCTTATGACTTGCTCCTGATGCATCAGGCAATCAAACAAGCTCTGGTTTTTACTGTTTGAAAGATCTACCAGGGTCAGAACCTCCCCCTGGTATAAAGAAAAGGAAATATCCTGCAGCTCCGGCGTACAGATTCCTTCTGCCCGGAATACCTCCGTCTTATTTTCACGGATAATCTCCCGCTTCTTCTTTTTTTCCGCCGGTGCCGTTTGAAATACAAGATTTTCATTAATTTGCTTTCGCCTTTTATTACAAACGATCTTTCCCGTGGTTCCATTTACCAGAAAAAGTATCCGCTCCGAATAGATCTGCAAATTCTGCATCTGGTATCCGGCCACCAAAAAGGAGACCCCTTGCTCCCTCAATTTCTCAATCAGGGCATTTAACTGAAAATATTCTGTCTTAGTGTGCTCCTGTGCAAAATCATCTAGTATGATGATTCTCGCTCCCATAATGTAGCCCTTTAAAATCTCAATCATATAGCATTCTATTTCCGATAATTCGGACACCGGACTATCCGGATCAATGGCGAGGGATACCCTTTCCAGCTGTTCCTTTGCCTGGGAACGGTACAGCCTCTCATGCACCCAAAATTGATGGTGGTAATGCTTGCGGATATGAAAAATATTATCTGTAACTGTCATATTTTTTTCCAGTGCAGACTCTTTTTTTACCAGCGCAATCTTATTGCGGAGCTGGAGCTTATTTCCCTCCAGCTTCTGCTCATCAAAAAAAAGAGTTCCGGCATCGAACTCTTCTTCCCCGGACAAAATGTGGAACAATAATGTTTTCCCACTGTCACGCAGCCCCATAATACCGAGGACTTCCCCCTCATAGAGGTTCATGGAAAAATCATTTAGAATAAGCACATTTCCGACTCTTTTGTATAAATGTGAAGCCCTTAGTATTTCTTTACGCATCCTGATTCCCCCAACCGTCAGATACCAGGTTTATACGGAATATGGATTTCAAAATCCGTACCCATTTTCTCTATACTGGTAATCACAATTCCATATTCTTCTCCAAAATACAATTGAAGCCTCCTGTTCACATTAAACAGGGCAATCCCGCTGTGGGCTGAGCCTGTCTCCTGCCTTGGTCCGCTGCTTCCATATACCCTTTCCTTCAGCGCCTCCAATTCCTTTTGGTTCATCCCGCAGCCATTGTCCGAAACCTGGATGCTGACATGCTTTTTCGTATGTATGATTTCAATACGGATCCGGTTATCCTCTGCATTGTGTGCAAATCCATGTACGATAGAATTTTCTACAATGGGCTGCAGGCATAGCTTAGGAATCTGTGCATAAAGGATATCCTCGTCCGCCTCATCATAAACAATCTCAAGGGAAAATCTATTTTTAAACCTGAATTGCTGGATCCTCATATAATTTTTCACGTTTTCCAGCTCTTCCTGAATAGTAACCGTATCACTTTTCGTATTAATGCTGTAACGGAAGAACTTAGACAGGGCTTCCGTGGTATCTGCAATTTCGGGAACGTCATATAAGGAAGCCTGTCCCCGTATGCACTCCAGCACATTATATAAGAAATGGGGATTAATCTGCCCCTGCAGGGTAGCCATATCAATCTGTTTGCTCAGTATTTTACGCTCATAATCATGGTTTATCTTCTCCGCATAGTCTTTTACTTCCCGTTCGACCAGCCTGTCAAGCTGTTCCTGTGTCATTATCCTGATTTTTTTCAATGGAATCCCTCCAGACTGCTAACCATATATTTTCCGGTAATTCGATGGTTTAAGACCCACGATCTTCTTAAACAGCTTACTAAAATATCTGGCATCCGGATATCCCGTCTTTTCCGCAATTTCGTTGATCGTATCATTTGTATTGCGCAGCAATTCCTTTGCAATATTCATACGGTAATCCGCCAGGTAATCCGTAAAATTCTCGCCGGTTTCCTTTTTGAAGATATTGGAAAAATAGGCAGGATTTAAGTCAACCTGCCCTGCCACATCCTCCAGGCGGATCTGCTTTGCGTAATTTTCTTCCACATAGGCAATTGCTGTCCGCACCGGCTTTGCATTCTGCTGCTTGACACATTGGGTCAGGCTTTCCAGTGCCGCACTAATCGGAGCCGTCACTGCATTTTGCAGCATGGGTAGGCTGACAGCGCTGCGGATACCATAATAATACTGCTTACGGATAAAGTCCTCATTTACTTTTCCCGGAACCAGCTTTTCTTCTATTTTCAGAAACAATTCCAAGGTTTCTTCGATAATGTCCATTAAATCAATACAGGAAAAACGGCTTCTTGCTTCATGGAACAAGGTTTGCATCTGGAACCGGAATTTATCCACCTCCAATAGTTCGAAGTGCTTTTCAAGATTCTTAAAAAACAGCTTCCTTTCTGTTTCATTTAAGATTTCCTGTGGCTGGTTTAAATTGTCCCAATAAATGATTTTGTCACAGCCGAGCAGGACACGGCTGCCAACGGCCGCCTCCGCTTCCTTTTCAGAGATGGAAAAGGCCTCTATATCAGCATAGGGATGTCCCACACCAATCGTCATCTGATAACCTTTAAACAGATCCACAAAATTTTGGATCTTTCCGAAATACTCCTTTATTTTTCCGTTTATTTCATTCTTCCTATCCACCGGATAGTTGATCCCTATTTTTAGCAGATCAAAGGATTGGTCTGTCAGTATGCAGGTACATATCTTTTGGAACATATCACAAAATGCGGCCGCTATTTTATTCTGGAGGGAGAACTTATCATCCGCATAATCCTGGGACTTATCCAGGATATCAAATTTGACATATAGTATCTGGAAATATCCTTCTTGAAAATGGATCCCAAACTCCTTCTCTATTTCCCCCAAGGCCATGGATTTTTCCTTAAGCTCTGAAATGAAGTGGTTCAGGAAAAATCGTTTGATAAATTCTTCCCCCTGCTCAGGCAACAGCCTTTCATCAAATCCATTTTTCTCCGTCTCTATCTTCCGTATCAGCCGGCTAAGGGTCCCATTTAATTCCTTCGCATCGACCGGCTTTAATATATAATCTTCCACATCATATTTTAAGGCATTATGGGCATATTCGAACTGCCGGTAACCGCTTACAATAACAAAATGGCACCCGATTCCTTCCTGCCTTATTTTCCCGATTAATTCAATTCCGTTCATTTCCGGCATGCAGATATCGGTAATTACAATATCCGGCTTTCGCTCCAGGATTGCTTCGTATAATTCCCTGCCATTTTGCACTTCACCAACCAGCTGCAAATGTAATCCATCCCAGTCAATAATCTTTTTTAACAGTTCACAAATCAACTGCTCATCATCCGCAATTAAGACTGTTTTGCTATCTACCATTGATAAGCCTCCCATTATACTCTGCTCTTATATTCTCTGAATATACGCCAAAATGTGCCGTCCGTACATTAAATATAATATACTATAGAAATCACCATTTTTCAACTTCCAACATCTCACAGTCTGCTTTCGTAAGTTTAACTTAGCCGTCAAACGGCCACTTCCATCCATATCCAATTTATGGACTAACGATTACCATCCACTAGAAAAAGGCATCCTGATTGCTTTTCTGATACCTTTAGCAAAGCCTAGTATATTATTACTCCAGCTAATTTTTGCATCACTTGTGCAGGAAATTAAAATTACTGCAAATTACTATATATAATTCTGTTTCCTTTTAGTAACCAGGTCCCGCCACCTGTCAAATGATGATTTCCATACTCCTTATCCCATAACTGATAATGATTACTATTTACTTGACAAAACCGTTGTGGTACTATATATATCACATAAAAATATACAAGGAATTTGCACTAATTATACGAAAATTTCCACTACCTAAGCAGTTTCACAATTACCCACTACCCGCTGAGATACGAAAGGAGCTTAAACATATGGGCATTTTCTTCGAAGCTATGTTATCAGAAATTGAATCACGCAAAGTCATAAAAATCCCTTTAAGTTCTAGTGAAAAACTACCTTCCCGCGGTATGGTCATGGTTCAAGGGACGATAGATGATATCCCCTTTCAGGCACCATTGGAACCGGACGGTAAGGGAAGTCACTGGTTCGAAATAAGCACCCTGCTGTGTGAAAAAGCAGGACTATCGGTTGGTCAGTCCGTGTCCCTAACCATAGAACCAGCCAATGAATGGGCCGAGCCGGAGATCCCCGGGGATATCATGGATGCAATCGTCAAGGCCGGGCTTATAAACCAATGGAATTCCATTACCACAAAAGCGCGTTGGGAGTGGCTCCGCTGGATACGTTCAACCAAAAACACGGCAACCCGCCAAAAAAGAATTGAGGTGGCATGCTCTAAGCTACAAAAAGGTGATAGAAGACCATGCTGCTTTGACACAACCCGCTGTACGATACCGGAGGTGTCAAAATCCGGTGTGCTCCTCGATTTGAACTGATTTGAACTGATTTGAACTGATTTTGAACGGCATTGCATAATATACTGCTGCAAATACGATATGCGTCCCTTATACAGTAATCTTTAAAAACCCTTGGGTGTCCATCTAAACGCCCAAGGGTTTTTAAGATCTGTCTGATAAATTTCTTGGCAGGGCTGCTCAATTTAATGTAAGGCTGACCCTATCCCCAGAGCGCACAATCCGGTATATGCCCTCCTGCCCGGTGACGCCGTAGTGCTTTTGCAGCAGATGCTTCTCGCCAGCATCGCTTTCCACTACGACCAGATAATCGTAGCGGCCCAAGAGATTGTCCATATCATCCTCATAGAAAAGGCAGATGCCATCTACATTCGGGGCATAAAGGAGATATCTCCCAACATACTGCATGTAATAATTGGTAACCTGCTGGTCCGCATCCGAAGCGTAAAAAAGATATCTGCTTTTGTCCTCCCCGCCATTATCATACCAGCGGTCGCCGGTAATGGCATAAATCTTATGCGGAAGTGTACTATCATAGTCACGGGCGATGGAAAGAAGCCCATTATACTCCGACATAAGCAAGGTAATAGCAATGGCCAAGCAGGCCAAAACGCCCTCCTGATAAAGGTGCTTGCTTTTTACGTCCTTAAATGCCCGGTAGTCGGGCACCTCCCCAATCCTGTAATGAAAGGAATTCTCCATATCCGCTGTGGTACAAAGCACCAAGCCTCCGGCAAAAAGCACAACAATGCTCGATGCATAGCGCTCGAAACCGGCTAGCCAGATAGCCTCCTCCAGGGGCATGGAATAAAGATACAATCCTAAAATACCAACGTAATATAGGAGCAGTACAACGTCCAGGGAAACCAGTGCTTTCCACAGGTTCCATTTCTTTTTCAGCACAACCGCAGCATAGATAGAGGCAAGGATAGCTACAAGATTAAAGATGAGTATCCCCATTGTGGGACGGGTGGAAATATCAGTGCTTGACTTGAGGAAAAGCATAATAATTTCATGCATTTGCTCCGGGGTCTTTCCTGTCTGTATGTTTTGAAGTCCGGAGGCGGAAACGTCGAATTTGTTCTCTACGCCCTGAAAAACCGCTGCCATGCGCCAGCTCCAGCCCAGGTAGGGAAGAAAAAAGCTGCACAGCGTACCTATCAGAAAAAGCCCGTTTTTCCATGGCTGCCTTTTCCGGTGGACTGCCCAGGTGTAGACCAGGAAGATCAGGCCGATTCCCGCGAAAATAATACCGGTGCTTTTAGTAACCGTCAAAAGCCCTGCAAGCGGCAGAACGATGATACAGGCCCGCTTTATATCAGTCCGGTACTGATAAACCACCGCGAAGATCGCCAGCGTATAGATGGGTAACAGGAAGTCTACCAGCAGACTATTCATACGGATGGTAATATTAAATAAGGAAAGGGTGGAACAACCCATTCCCAAAAAAGCGTAAAGTAAAAAACGCTTTTTCTCAGAAATTATGCCAAACATAGCGTAAAAACAGGAAAAAGCCAGCAACCCCTGGGCGAGCAGCATGATGGACTGGGAAGGTCCCACAAAACGGCAGACATAGTAAAGAAAGGATGAGATGCCGAGGGGATAATTTTTAAAACCGATAAGCTCTGTGGACGCCATCGGAAAGGCATCCGTAACCAGCAGCTGTTTTAGGACAATCGCCCAGTGGGAAAAATTATCGTAGTGGACCAGCTTGCATTGGAGCAGTAAACTAAAGAAAAATAAACTCCCCACCAGAAAAGCAAACTGGAATATTGAAAAAGAAATCCGAAAAGGAGGCCTTTTCCGTATTCTGCGAAACAGCATAAAGACAAAAGCAAGCAGCCCGAAGGCCATTACGGTAACGGATCCGGCAAAAAGCACCCCTGCCAAGCCACAGAAATACACAATACAGGCAACGGAGGAAAAAACAAATGCCGGAACAAATTCCTGCTTCAGTGAAAGTATCTCTTTAGCGAACAGAACATACCCAAAGAAGGAGCATATTAGTAAAATACCCTGTAAAAAGTTAAGTATAACCAGCATTCTCATCTCCTCCTCTTCTTTTTTGATGAAAGCTCCGGAAGCCGGGCAACGCCGGCAGGTACAGCCTCTTGTTCTTCGACTTTTTGCTTTTCGTCTTTTTGTCCTTCGTCTTTTTGTCCTTCGTCTTTTTGTTCTTTGGCTTTTCGTCCTTCGCTTTTTCCCTCTCTCGCGGCAGCAGCCTCAGCCTGCCATATCTCCCCACCGTCGGTTTCACCGGAATGCACAGTAATCAAATCTTCCAGAAGCTGATCGACAAGCCCCTGCTCCACAAGCTCATCCAGATTCTCAACCGAAAGCAGCTCCTCCTCATGATTCGCTGTGGTTTTCCCTGTGCGCCCCAGGACAATCTCAATATTACTTTTGGTGTAAAAAATAAAATCTTTTCCTACGGCACCGTTGTTCTGGAAACCGGTGGCTGAAAAAAAACGGTAATTAAAGCTGCGCAGGGTACAGCCTGCCCCGTTTATAAAAATAACCGGATAATCGAGCGGGAGCCTCGGCATTTTCCTCCGGTCCAAAAAGGGTCTGGCAAGGCGCCTTTGCACGTTGCGGAGCATATCGTCATAGACGGTATCCCAAAGATTCATCTGCTCAGGCAAAGAATGCCTGCGGTCATAGATGATTTGCATATATTGGCGTTTATCCTGCTCATGAATGGGACGAACCGTCGCGGAGTAGCGCCACCCCTCCCCTTCCTTTCTTACGTAGACAATGGTCGCCTGCAGATCCGCCTCGTACCGCTCAGTTTTAACGGTTAAGAAGATCGCAGTCTGCTCTGGCAGGTAAATTGGATCCGGCATATAGAGGGCAATGCCGCTTTCCGATACATCTATGGTCTGGGCCTGATAGCTCCTGTTTTTATAACGGACTGTCACCGGCTCTTTTGCCCGGATGCGCTCCGTATCACGGTAAGCGCGCCGGCCAAGCATGAAAAATAGGGCGTAGCACAACGCCACCATATTGTAAGTCAGCCAAAAAATGATAATGCTGCTATGTAAAAATGCCCAGCCATATTTTCCATTCACAAAGCGGAGCAGCGCCACAATGGAGAGCAGCAAAAGAAAAACATGGGGAAGAGCATACCGGAAGGAATCCATCCAGCTCTGACCGGATGCTTTGCTTTTGTTCGTAACCTTAAATTTTCTCTCATGGATATGCAGTGTTTCAAGTAAAACCGGCAGGCACAAATACGGCATGAATATGGTGTCAATGACCTGACTCCAGCGCTGGTTCCGAATATTGCTGGAAAGATAGCGCATGGATATACTGTAGCAAAAATAAGAGGGAAGCCAAAACACCAGAACCTTCCAAAAGTCAGCATTAACGATCTGAAAATCAAACAGTGCAAATAAAATAGGTGACATGATAAAAACCAACCGGTTAAAAAAGGACCACCAGTACAGGAAGCTGCTCAAATAGGTAATCCTGGCGGATAAGGGAAGCTTTTCCGAAAAGACCGCATTGGTATTTTGCAGACTTTGGAGAATGCCCCTTGCCCAGCGGATACGCTGTTTAATCATTGCCTGGAAGGCTGTCGTTGTCAGTCCGGCAGCTTGGACCTCCTGGGTCGCATAGGTGATATAGCCTGCCTGCTGAAGGCGTATGCTCGTCTCAAAATCTTCGGTGAGCGTTTTGACCGGAAAGCCCTGGATATCCTCTATCGCCTTCCGCAAAATCACCGTATTGCTACCGGTATAGGCTACCGCATTGGAAGCATTGCGCAAAATATTAACCTCCCTGGAAAAGAAATCCTGCTCATTAGGAATATTTTCTTCAGCATGGAGATTAAATTGAAATAAATCTGGATTGTAAAAGCTCTGTGGGGTTTGGACCAGCCCGATTTTAAAGCCCACATCCAGCTCATCCTCCCTGCGGAGCCGCCATACTCCCTTTTCTTTAATAAACCTTTGGAGCAGGAAGTAAGGGACGGTCTTCATCAAGAAGGTATGCTGGGGAATCATGTCTGCGTCAAAGGTTGCAATGAGCGGGGATGAGGTTTTGCTCATGGCATGGTTCAAATTTCCTGATTTGGCATCCTTATTGCCGGCAAGACCCAGATACCCGATTCCAAACTGCTCGGCCAGGTTAGCAACCTCGGGGCGGTTGCCGTCATCACAGAGATAAATATGGATCTTCCCCCTGTCCGGATAATCCATAAAGGTACAGGCATTCACGGTTTTATACAGCAAGTCAACAGACTCATTATGGGTGGAAATGAATACATCAATATCCGGATAATATTCCGGCGGAATGATCGGACACTCAAGCTGTTTTCCATCCACCTGCATCTTCTGGATAAATAATTCAAAGGTGGTCAGCACCGTCACCGTTTCTGCCGCAATCAGCAGGATTCCAAAAATTATATTTAACACACCCTGACCAAACGGCAGGGTAAAGATTATTCTCCAAAGCAGGTATATGCTCATCAGGACCATCGTCAGGATGAACACAAAATTACGCTGTTTTTCATTATGTACCAGAATTCCTACCTCCTTCTTTTAAATACCCAGCGCTGCTGCGCCCGATAGCTCAACAGGAAGAGCAGGGTGTCACAGATCATCTTTCCGCCCTTCTCATTGACTGAAAGAACCGTCTGGAGCAGATATACCCCTGTGCTGGAAAGCAATATAATCACCCCGCATAGCAGCAAATAGCGCCACAGGCTCCGGCTGCCTGTTTCCTTCCCACGGAACACAAAATGCCTATTCAGCAGATAATTGACTATAATCGAAATGGCCCGTGCAGTGACAGTGGACAATAAGATCCTCAAAAATTCCTGCTGCTGCAGAAAAGGCCGGAAAAAATCCAACAAAAACCAAGCTATCCCCAGATCAACCGCCGCACTGGCAATCGAGGAGATGGAAAACTTAATAAAATTGGATAGTAGTATGCCCATAACCCGGATGCTGTCCCGGACGGGCTTAAAATGCGTTCCCGCATTTCCATTTTCATAAATGAGCCTGATTGGCAGGGTAAGAATGGGGATTCCTGACTGTACACAGGAAATCAGCATCTGAAGCTCGTATTCAAACCTGGAGCCTCCAACTCCAAGCAGGAACTCCAGTAACTGGGGTCCAAAGGCCCGAAGTCCCGTCTGCGTATCAGGAAGGCGCTTGCCATACAAGGCGGCAAAGGTAAGGGAGGAAAACCGGTTACCCACCAGGGATTTGGGCGGGATTCCCGGCGCAGTAAAATCCCGGATACCGAGAACCAGTGCATCGGGATGCTTTTCTGCCTCTGCTGCAAGCCGGTATACATCCTCCGAGGCATGCTGTCCGTCCGAATCCGCAGTCACAACACAGGTAAAATGTCCAAAGCTCTTCTGTATATATTGGAAGCCGGTCTTGAGTGCACAGCCTTTTCCCTGGTTTTCCTCATGCCGCAGCACCACGCAGCCATTCTCTCCGAGCTTTTCAAAAATCCACCGGTACTTCCCGCCGGAGCCGTCATCCACAATGATAATATCTGTCAATCCATATTCCTGTAGCTCCTGCACATAGGTTAAAAGCCTGTTATCTGGCTCAAGAGACGGAATCAGGATAATGTTTTTGCCTTTTAGTTTATTCATAGTAATCCTTACTTGATTTTTTAAGAGTATCTTTTCCTACAAACGTGATAGGGATAATATACTACATAAATCGTCTTTTTTCAACTTATAAATCCCATAGCCTGCCGGTAACATGCCATAAATCCAAAAAAGAGGATGCCCGGCATTTGGACACCCTTAGTTAGTTGAATCAGCTTAATCAAATTTATATTTTTAGAAAGACATATTGTAACAACCATGTATCGTATGATATAATATATGATATCGTAATTAAAACTACTTGATTCATTATCTGGGATTGTTCTTCCCAAATTTGCATAAGAAAGGATTGGTGTAATAGCAATGGATAAATATATCATTACAACCGATACGACAAGTGATTTGCCGGAGGATTATATTAAACAGCACAATATCGGCATCCTCTCCCTATATTACAGTATGAACGGAACAGTATACGGGGAAGAGAATGTACTGGATCCAAAGACTTTTTATGATATTATGCGGGGTGGGGCAATGCCTACAACAATGGCTGTAAATCCTGACCTTGCGAGGAAGGTCTTTACCGGCTTCCTTGATGAGGGCTATGACATCCTGCACATCGGTTTTTCTTCTGCCTTGAGTGGAAGCTGCTCCGTAGCCGCTACTGTTGCCAGGGAGCTTTGTGACGAACGCCCGGATGCTAAAATTATCGTGGTCGATTCCCTTTGTGCTTCCCTTGGTGAAGGACTTCTGGTGCATAAGGCTGCCATGTTGAAGGAAACCGGTAAGAGCATCGAAGAGGTTTCCGACTGGCTTGAAAAGAACAAATTAAACCTGTGCCATATGTTTACGGTGGATGATCTTCATCATCTACACCGGGGCGGCCGCGTTTCCAAGGCTACCGCTATTATCGGTACCTTAATCAATGTAAAGCCGGTTCTTCATGTTGATAACGAAGGACGCCTAATCCCCCTTAACAATGTGAGGGGAAGGAAAAAAGCTTTGTTATCCCTCTTAGATCTTATGGGGGAAAGGATAAAGAACTATTCCGGCACTAATGATATTATCTTCATCAGTCATGGAGACTGCTTGGAGGATGCGCAGTATGTTGCCGACCTGGTCAAGGAACGGTTTGGTATCCAGGACTTCCTGATCAGCTATGTAAGTCCCACGATTGGAGCCCACTCCGGCCCTGGTACTGTAGCGCTGTTCTTTATGGGAAGTGAAAGATAAGATATAGGATTGAAAGATAAGATGTAGGATTGAAAGATAAGATATAAGATAACGAAAAAGCTTGATCACTTGAATTCGTATTCGATACATATAGTGATCAAGCTTTTTATTCATATCAGATGAAGCTGCCCTCGGATCCAGCTTACTGGTTAACTGTATGTGTCCCCCTTATGCAGATTGGAAACCACTTCATTGACGCGGTTCCGTGCCTCATCCCCTGTTGCTGAACCTCCAATATAATCAACCAGCTGCTTCTTTTTATCCTCCGAAAGTCTTACAAAATTTGTCATGGCACTCATGTCCAGTGCCAATTTCATCCCCAAACCTACCGGTAATTGGTGTTCATTATCTATTAAGCTCATTCTCTCCACACCCTTTCTTAAAGCACGTTTCTATGGCACACTCCCAAACCACATTATAATACATGTTCTAGTTCTATTTATTAATGCTTGTATTAGTAAGGCTTGTTTTTAGTGTCTCACGGTTTATCGAATTTATGTGGATTTCTTCTGCCTCATTTTTCAAATTTCGCCATAAAATGACTTTGACTTTTATAAAATCCATGACAGCGGCACTATAGTTTGCTCAAATTCCTTGGACTAAAAAGCAGCAGCATCGGGAAGATTTCAAGACGCCCGCACAGCATGTCAAATATCATGACCAGCTTGGATAAATAGGAGAATCTACCAAAGTTCCCAATAGGTCCAACCTCCTCTAATCCAGGCCCCACATTATTGAGCGTTGCTGCCACAGCCGTAAAGCTGCTGGTAAAATCAAAATCATCCAAAGACACAAGCAAAACGGAGGCAGCAAAAATCATAATGTAGGATATAAAAAATACATTAATAGAACGTAGAGTTTCATGCTCAATGATTTTACCGTCAAATTTGATTATCTTAACACTCCGCTTATGAACCAGGAAGGACAGCTCCTTGCGGATAGTCTTAAACAGAATGACAATCCGCGATACCTTCATTCCTCCTCCCGTACTGCCGGCGCAGGCACCGATGAACATCAGCCACACGAGGATTGTCTTGGAAAAGGTGGGCCAATGGTTGAAATCAACGGTGGCATATCCGGTTGTGGTGATAATGGAGGATACCTGGAAGGCGGCATGGTGTATGGAAGGAAAGAAATTCTTAAATCCTCCCAGGTTAAAGGCAATCAGCACAATTGCCCCCAAAACGATCAATGCATAGGCCCGTAATTCCTCACTCTTTAAGGCCGTCTTAAACTTCTTAAGCAGGATCAGATAATAAATATTAAAATTAACCCCAAATAAAAACATAAAAATAGTGATCACATTCTGCTGGTAAGGGGTATAGTCAACACAGCTTGAGTTTTTTATGGCAAAGCCTCCGGTGCCGGCTGAGCCAAAAGTAATAGTCAGGGCATCAAACAGCGGCATACTACCCAGAAGAAGTAATACCACCTGAATGACGGTCATAACAAAATAGATCAGATAAAGCAGGGAAGCAGTTGACCGCATCCGGGGTGCAAATTTCTCAACTGAGGGACCCGGACTTTCTGCACGCATAATATGGATGGTTTCCCCGCCAGAGTTAGGCATAATGGCAAGGATAAAGACCAGAATTCCCATTCCCCCAATCCAATGGGTGAAGCTGCGCCAGAAGAGCATGCAGTAGGACAAAGCCTCCACATCACTTAAAATACTTGATCCGGTGGTAGTAAAACCGGAAATTATTTCAAACAATGCATCAATGTAATTTGGAATCTCCCCGCTGATGTAAAAGGGTATGGCACCCACAACACTGAGAATAATCCAGCCCAACGCTACACTAATAAAGCCCTCCTTTGCAAAAAACACATGGCTTTTAGGCTTGCGCATCATCAAGAAAAGCCCTAGGATGAGGCAAGGAATCAGGGTAACGAGGAAAGCAAAGCCGCTTTCCTCCCCGTAGATCAGGGAAACGATATAGGGAAGAACCATGAAGATGGCTTCCAGGGTCAGTATCCAGCCGACCACATACAATATGATTGATTTATTCATGTCGGCTCCCTCACTCGAAAATTTCGCTCAAATCATCCAAAGCAAACGAGGTAGTTACTATAATTACGGTATCCCCTAATTGGATCGTATCCTGGCCATTGGGTATGATGATCCTGCCCCTGCGGTTAATGCAGCCGACAAGGGTATGATCCTTTGTGTTTAGCCGTGCCAACGGAACTCCGACATAGAAGGCCTTATTCTTAACACGGAATTCCATAGCCTCCACCTTGTCGCCTACCAGCTTATAGAGGGTTTCCACGTTACTGCCCAAGGAATTTTGCTTTGCCCGCACATACTGGATAATGCGGTCGGCTGTTATAAGCTTTGGATTAAGGATAAAACCAAGGTTCATTTCCTGGATAATATCATCAAAGGTAAGCCGGGTGATTTTGGTAAATATTTTCCCCTTGCATCTTTTCTGTGCATAGAGGGACAGGAGGATGTTCTCCTCATCAAAATTCGTTAAAGAGGCAAAAGCATCCGTGGTGTCCAGCCCTTCCTCGATTAATACATTCTGGTCGGAACCGTTTGCATGGATGATCAGGCTGTCCGGCAGCTGGATGCTGAGCTCTTCGCAACGCTCACGGCTTTGCTCAATAATTTTAACCTTGACATCGGTCCCGGCAAAGCGCCTGCCGATATAGCTGGCGATCATACCTCCGCCTAAAATCATAATATCCTTGATATGGGATGGGGGAAACCCTATTTTATAGAAAAATTCCTGTGCATTCTTTTGCGGAATGATAACTGAAATTTTATCCTGGGATTTCAGTATGAAATCCCCTGAAGGGATAAATACCTCCTCCTTGCGCTCCACCGCACATACCAACACCTTACAATGTGTCTTTGCGAAAATATTTTTTATTTGCATACTGTTCAAAATGGAATTCTCGGGGATCTGGCATTTAAGTAATTCCACCTTTCCCTTTGCAAAGGTTTCTATTTTGATGGCCGAAGGCAGGCGGATTAAGCGGGACATCTCCATTGCAGATTCCAGCTCCGGATTAATGGTCATGGAAATCCCAAGCTCTTCCCTGATAAAATCAATCTCGTCATTATACTGGGGGCTTCTGACCCGTGCGATGGTGTGGCATTTGCTGGCTTTTTTAGCTATCAGGCAGCACAGTATGTTTAATTCGTCTGAATTTGTTACAGAAATCAAAATATCAGTTTCTTCAATACCAGCTTCTAATAATACGTTATGGCTGGCACCATTACCGACAATCCCCATAACATCAAGAGTGTCAGTAATTTGATGGATTGCAGCCGGCTTGTTATCAACGGCAATAATGTTATGCCCCTCACGGTCGAGCTGCTCTGCCAGGGCGGTTCCTACCTTGCCACAGCCTATAATAATAATTTTCATGGTGCTTATAATACTCC
Organism: Mobilitalea sp.; assembly: GCA_029974875.1. The sequence goes on along the minus strand of JARKQP010000970.1, from coordinate 12,064 downwards.
TTTGCATTATATGATAGCTTATATGTTCAGAACAGAATCATGTTCCATTCACGGGTAAGTGAAATAGATACTGCCTATCCGATAGCTAACATTATAGCACACCATTTTAAAAATACTACTTGTTTTTTTAGACGGTTTCTGAAAAGTAATGCGTTTGGTTTTTTATTATAACATGAGGCATAAAAAGGCTGCTGCAAAACGATTTTCCCATACTGTATATCGTGGAGCCACACTCCGGATCCGCAATATACGGTATGTTCTTTTCACTTTGCAACAGCCCTTCTTTTTGCGTCTTCCACCTTACTTTGCCAGGCTGATGAATTCATCAATCATTTTTTCAACCGACTTCAGGCTGTTCCGCCAGAACTGGGGATCCTCAATGTCGATCTCCGCCTGGCGCGCCGCATCCTCTACACTCATAACAGTGGTTGCATGTAACAGGGCTTTGTATTTCGGACCAAAGCCTGCTCCCTCTTCCTTGTATTTTTCATAAAGTCCCCGGGCGAACAAGCCGCCAAAGGCATATGGGAAATTATAAAAATTATGGCTATCAGAGTAATAGTGCCCCTTGACAACCCACATATAAGGGTGAAGATAATCCTGGTCCAGCCCGTCCCCGTAAGCTTCCCTTTGGGCCTGGAGCATCATTTCCTTTAATTCATCCGCAAATAAAAAGCCTGATTTGCCTTTCTCAAAAACCTGTGTTTCAAACAAATATCTGGAATAGATATCACAGATAATCTGGGTCAGGTCCTGCAGCTGGCTTTCAATCAGAGCCATCCTTTCCCTGCCTTTCGCTTCCCCAATAATTGCTTCCATAATTAAGGCTTCGTTAAAGGTAGAGGCCGTCTCCGCGACAGGCATACTGTAATCTACATTGAGGGGCTGGTGCTCCTGGATGTTCAAGCCGTGGTATGCGTGCCCCAGCTCATGGGCAAGGGTCACCACATCACTTAAGGAGCCTTCAAAATTCGTTAAAATCAGGCTCTGCTTTACAAAGGGCATATTCTCACAGAAGGCTCCGCCAACCTTGCCCTTTCTGGGATAAAAGTCGATCCAGGCATGGTCAAAGGCTTCCTCCACCATATCGGCAAGATCCGCTGTAAATCCACGGAAATGTCCGATCAGATAATCCTTCGCCTCCTCCACCGTAAATCTTCTGCTGCTTTCACCCAGAGGTGCAAATAAATCAAACCAGGGAAGGCCATAGTCATGTCCCAGCAGCTTTGCCTTAACTTTAAGGTAACGGTGGAAGGCGGGAAGTGCCTCCCGGATTGCCTCCAGCAATGCGTCCAGGGTTTCCCTCTTCATCTTGGAATCAATTAAGGTCATTTCCAAGGGGGATTCATAACCCCGCAGCTCACATATGGTGGTTACCTGGGTTTTAATATTATTCAGGGAGTAGCTCACCGCGTCCTTAATCTTCTCCAAGGCTTTTACTTCTGCGATATAGGCCTCCTGGCGGATCTTTGCATCCGCATCGTGGGCTTTGTTACGTACCTCTGAAAGGGTGATTACGCTGTCCCGGTATTCCACCTCCAGGGTAGAGGTCAGGTAGCTCTGCATACTGCTCCAGGCAGATGCAGCCGAAATATTAAGCTTTGCAATCACTTCCTCCACATCATCGCTGAGCAGGTAATCGGCTTCCTTTTTCATTTCTGATAAAAGGTAGGCATAGCCCTCCAGCTTTGGATATTTATCATAATACTGCCCGATATCCTGGATTCCCGCAATAAACTTCTTGATTACTGCAGCGGGCTTAGTGGACAGGCTCATTATTTTTTCAAAGTGGTTAATTTCATTTACCGCCGCGCTGTCCGAGGTGTTCACCGCCTGTCTGGAATATACATAACCTGCCAGCTTAGAGCCAAGCAGCTGCAGCTGCTCCAGATATTCTACCGCCTGCACAAGCGCTGCTTCTTCCCTGGACTTTAATTCCGGAGATCTTAGTCCCCTTCCTCCGGATAGCTGGCTGCTAAACTGCGCCATCTCCCCGATCAGCTTTTCCAGTTTTTCTTTATCTTTTTTATATTCTCCATCCTCAAAGCTCCGATATAAGATATCCAGTGACCATTCCTTGTTCATTACGCTGCGATTCCTTTCTTCGTTCATATTTTTATTTGACAGCCTGCCTATAAGCCCTGATTGTCCGTCTGTTTAATTTCCTTTTTATTTCCTCTGCCATTCCACAAATTGAAAGCCCGGTAATATACCCAGCTTTCTTCCCAATAAATATTTTACCTAGATTTGCATCATATATGTATGCAAATTCCACATTTCCTCCGTTCCTTTATAATTATCAATTACGTAAATATCCTATGCTTCTATTAATCTTATCATTACCTTCTTCAAATGCAATACGGTATCCACTAATACCTCCCCAATGTGCCTTCTCCTAAAGTAATCCTCCTCATCAACGGATTCCTGCTCCCATTTCGTTATATCCCTGTAGCTGCCATAATAGACTACATATTTGCCCAGCCTTTCTTCCAGCTCACGGATTGCAAGTATATTGGAATACCGGAGCAGATAGGTGACAAACTCCACGCAGGTAAAGGTATTTTTCATCTGGAGCCGCTTTTTGATTAATGACAAAACTGCATTTACGGTATTGTATATCATCTCTTCCTTATGATGGTGGAAATACTCCACCTCCTGCCCTATTCTCTTGTATTCCGTGGCACTTACCGGAAGCTTGCAGATCTTAACGTATATGTCACTATTATTAATTAAATACCGGTAGGGCTCCTCTATCACAAATCCTCCTGAAATTGGCGAGTTGATATTGTAGCGTGCAAAGGAATACATTTTATTCAAATCATGCTCGAAAGCAATCGTCACATGGCTGTACTGGTTTCGGGTAAATAGGCGGATTAACCGTCCAATGTTCGTATTTGTCATCAAAAAGGCTACATAGATATAGTGATTATTTGTATTCTCTAATGACAGCATATTTCCCCCTATATTGTAAAATTGATATGCCAATATCATCATGAATAAAAGCATGCTCATGACCTCTGGCTCCGGTCAAAAATTGCAAGCGGGCTTGCAGCTTCCTAATTCCGTTTTTATTATATCATGTAAAAACCGCATGATATGGCACTTCGTGCCAGGGATGCGCACTACGCTTCGCTTCAGCGCCATGATATAATGTCTGACGACATTATATCATGTAAAAACCACATGATATGGCACTTCGTGCCAGGGATGCGCACTACGCTTCGCTTCGGCGCCATGATATAATGTCTGACGACATTATATCAAGAATATTGGACAAAATAAAGTTATTTCTGTTGGCAGCTTTTTTGGCTTTTTAAAACTTTTATAAGACTTTCCGTAAACGCATATAAATTTTCTATCACTTTATCCTATCATTTTTAATATTACGCATTAAGGATATAAGAAAAAGAGCTATAACTCCATGTATGCATACAACAAAAGGATATGATATCCTGGCAGCTGCCTGCAATCGATGGCCTATAGCTCCTCTGCTGATAATATATGAACTGGTATCAACGGGTAAAGGCTTAAACCGGCCATTTATTGGCCGGCAAAAGCCTCTGCTGACGCTTTGGCTTATCCAAATACTTTTACCCTTCCCTCAAGCGGTGAAAACTCCTTTTCCCCTGCCGGAGCCAAGACCTTTCCGAAGGGCATCTGTGACCACAGCTTCCATTTCTCCGGAAGACCCCATTCTGCCTTTACCTGCTCATCAATCAAAGGATTATAGTGCTGCAGGGAGGCGCCCAGCCCTGCTTCCTCAAGGGCAGTCCAGATTGTAAACTGCAGCATGCCGGAGGACTGGAGGGACCATACCGGGAAATTATCCTTATACAGGGCGAAATTCTCCTGGAGGCCTTCTACCACTGCCTGGTCCTCAAAAAACATCAGGGTACCATAACCGTTTTTAAAGGAGCTGATCTTCTCCTGGGTGGAAGCAAAGCTCTCGGCAGGTACTATCTTTCTTAAGGCTTCCAGTGCAATATCCCACAGCTTATCATGCTGTTCTCCCAGTAAAATTACTACTCTTGCGCTCTGTGAATTAAAAGCGGAAGGCACATATTTAACCGCATGCTCCACGATGCTTCTGATCTCCTGGTCACTGACCGGCGATTCTTTTCCTATTGCATAAATTGATCTCCTGTTTTCAATTGCCTGATTTAAATTACTGTTCATAAATATACCATCCTTTCACTAATGTTTATTGCTGCGGTTTTTGTTATTATATATTTTTAAAGGATACGCTATGTATTAATAGCTTTCCATTTTTATATTGTTTACAATTTAATTTAACACCACCTTTTTAGATTTGTCAATATGTTTTATTGACTTTTCCAAAATAATTGTATAAAATCTAATTGTAATCAAACAAGATAGATCAAATATGATTTTGATCCATCCCCTAAAGAGCTACCGAAAGTGCCCATAAATAAAAGCGAGGTAATCCTATGGATAAAATAGAAAAAACAACAGTAAACAATAACCCGGGGGCAAGCCAGCCAGCTGCTCTGCCCGGCATGAACCAGAAGAAACCGGGAGCCGCTGCTTCTGCCTATGAGCTGCTAAAGTTAGATAACCAGCTATGCTTCTCCTTATATGTCTGCTCAAAGGAAATCATAAAAAAATACAAGCCCCTGCTAGATCCCTACGGCCTTACTTACACCGGTTACATTATTCTTCTCGCCCTTTGGGAGGAGGATAACGTAAATGTAAAGGAGCTGGGCAAACGCCTCTACCTGGATTCCGGTACCCTGACACCGATGCTAAAAAAACTGGAAGCCCTGGGTTATATTAAAAGGGTCAGAAGTGTAAACGATGAACGGAATGTATATATCGAATTAACCCAAAAGGGCAGGGAGCTTAAAAAGGAAGCCATCCATATCCCAGAAAACCTGATCTGCACACTGGACTTAGAGCCCAAGTATGCCGGCAGCTTATTACAGGGTCTGCATCAGATGATGAAGCTGCTTGACTCTAGTAAATGTCCTACAGATTAATTTACGTCCCACCAAACCGGATTTGCCAGGGTGTGCCTGAAAACCGCTTGTGCCGGACTGAATGGGTTTTCAAACTCACCTTGGGAATGAAAAGGAGTAATAATGTCATTATCTCATTCTGAAAAAAAGGAATTTATTAATATCCTACAGGAATTGTTGGAAATAGACCAGGTACGCGAAATGAGCAGATATATTCAGCATGGAAATACCTCTACCTTCACCCACTGCCTCATCGTTGCCTACCTCAGCTACTATTATGCACTGCGGCTGCCCTTCCAGTATGATCTGCGGAGTGTGGTACGCGGTGCCATGCTGCATGATTTCTATCTGTATGATTGGCATGTACCTGATAGGAGCCACCGGCTCCATGGTTATTTTCATGCCGGCTTTGCCTTAAAGAACGCGAGGAAATATTTCAAGCTGAATGAAATTGAGGAAGAAATTATCGAAAAGCATATGTGGCCCCTAAATATATCAAAGCTGCCACTTTGCAAGGAGGCTGCACTCGTCTGTGCAGTAGATAAATACGTATCTCTGTCAGAAACCCTATATCTGCCCGTCGTCCCCAAAGGCTATAAAAGGCTGGAGCGCCTTCTGCTTAGAACTCTACCAATGACCGATTGAAAAGCATAGCCGCCCCATGTATGACAGGCCATGATTCTACTACAGATGCAGATCTTCCTCAAAGCCTAATACGATATTCATGTTCTGGATTGCTGCACCGGAAGCGCCTTTTCCCAGATTATCAATCCGTGTCATCACCACCGCGCTTCCTTTGTCATCATTTCCGAATACAAAGATTTCCGCATTGTTTGTATCATTGCAGGCAGTTACATCAATGGCTCCATCAAATAAAAGTGAGTCATCTGCATAAGGCATAACTTTAACAAATTTCTGCCCTTCGTAATGCTCTTCCAGCAGTTCATGGATATTCTTCGCCGTCATCTTTTTAGCCAGCAGCCTGGTATGGAGGGACATCATAACTGCCATACCTTTATAATTATTCCCCAGGATAGGGATAAATACTGGCGCTTCTGCCAGACCACTGTGCTTCATCATTTCCGGCAGATGCTTATGGCTCAAGGTTAATCCGTAAGGTCTCGGAGCCTTGGTATAATCATTCTTCCCGTTATTGTACTCATATTTTTCAATCAGGGACTTGCCACCGCCGCTATAACCGGTTAAGCTTTGGCAGGTTACCGGATAGTCCGGCTCCATCACCTGATGGGCAATGAAAGGATAGGCCGAAAGAATGAAGGCTGTTGCATGGCACCCCGGATTGCTGATCCGCTTACTGCCCTTAATCGCTTCCCGATGTAAAGCTGACAATTCCGGAAGGCCATAGCTCCACTCTTTCGCTGTACGATGGGCTGTGCTGGCATCTATGATGCAGGTGTCAGGATTTGTCACCAGACCCACGGCTTCCCTGGCTGCATCGTCCGGCAGACATAAAAATACAACATCCGCTTCATTTAAGCATCTGGCCCTCTCAGCCGGGTCACGTCTTTTCTCATAATCAATGTTTATCAGCTCCAGCTCACTATAAAGTGCCAGCCTTTCATGTATCTTCAACCCGGTTGTCCCGGTCAGTCCGTCTACAAAGATTTTCTTTTTCATGCATTTACCTCACATCTTTATGTATATTTATTCACTCTTGTAATATACAATATATATCCATACTGCGATAATGTCAATAACAAATTCTTAGCGTTCCTTTTTCGCAAGCTGCTTTTTTGTAAATACTGCTTTTTTCGCGTTTGTATAGCAAGATAAGCAGGCTGCTTCACCTGACAAAAGACTTCCCATAACCAGCTCAGCAAATATGAGTGTATATATATTCATACAACGACAGACACCAGCTGTTGCATACCCACATTAAACAGCCCAGTCGTTATCAGCCGCAACTCCGGTATAACCGGCAGACTGGCAAATGCCAGGGTTAAAAACGGGTCAATCCCTTCTTCTACACCAAGCCTCCTCGCCACAGCCTGAAGCTCCTTTATTTCTTTTGCCAAAGCTTTTGCATCCAACTCACTCATCAAGCCGGCAATTGGCAATGGAAGCTTCGCAATAAGCTTACCATCCTGGGCAACCGCCCATCCTCCCTGCATCTCCCTGATGCAGTTAGCCGCTACTGCCAGATCCTCCTCATTCGTGCCAACAGCAATCATATTATGGGAATCATGCGCTACCGAAGAGGCGATTGCTCCCTCCTTTAGCCCATAACCGTTTACAAACCCGATTCCAATATGATCCCTATTATGATGCCTTTCAATCACTGCTAATTTGAGCACATCCTTCTCCACCGAAATCCTTGGCATATGATTGGTGAGGGGAAGGATAAGCTCTTTGGTAAAGATCTCACCCTTCAACAGCTGGATGGCACGAAAGGATTCCGCTTGTGCCTGCTCCTGCTTCAGCTCTATCTCAAAATCCCCGGAGGTCAGTTCCTTGCAATGGAAGGAATGATATACCTGGTCCAGGATATCCTGACTGATCTCAGGCTCCGCCATGGGGCATACCTGATGCTCCTCCACAACGATGCTTCCATTCTTTATTACCTTCTCTACTTTAATCTCAGTGAGATCGGATAAAATAACCATATCTGCTTTATATCCGGGAGCAATGGCACCCGTATTATGAAGCTGGAAATAGGTTGCCGGATTTAGGGTTGCCATTTTGATTGCGATACAAGGATCTGCACCGTTTTTAATTGCCTGCCGGAGCAGCCCATCCATATGCCCCAACTCTAATAGATCGTAGGGGTGCTTATCGTCAGTAACCAGCATACAGCGCTGGTAATAGGGCGCTTGAAAGAGCTCCATCAAGGCATCCAGATTCTTTGCAGCTGAACCTTCCCGGATCATGATCCATTGTCCACGGGAATACTTTTCCTTTGCTTCCCCGAAATTAATGCACTCATGGTCCGACTGGATCCCGGCCAAAACATAAGCACAGACCTGCTTCCCCGAAATTCCCGGCGCATGGCCGTCAACAACCCTATTCTGCAGCTTTGCATCGGAAATCTTATGTAGCAAATCCACATCACCCTGAATTGTCCCGATATAATCCATCACCTCTGCTAAGCCCAGTATCCGCTCCTGCTGATAAAACCCTTCAATATCTGCCGCCTTTAGGACAGCTCCGTTTTCATCAAAAGCCGTTGCAGGGACACAGGAGGGCAGCGTAAAATAAACATCCAACAGCAGATTCTCCGATGCCTTTAGCATGTAATCCAGCCCGTTAAGTCCGCATACATTGGTTATCTCATGGGGATCCGTAATGACCGCAGTGGTTCCATGGGGCAATACTGCTTTCGCAAATTCAACCGGCTTTAGCATGGCACTTTCCAGATGGATATGGCCATCGATAAATCCTGGGACGACATACCTTCCCGTACAGTCTAATTCAGTATCACCGGCATATTCACCCAATCCGGCAATGGTTCCTCCGCAAATAGCAACATCTAATCTTTCAATGGTTTCTGTAAATACATTAACTACATTTGCATTCTTTAATACCAGATCCGCCTTAATATTTCCCCTTGCTACCGATAATTTCTTTTCCAGCATCATCCCACCGCTTTCCAGATTCTACTTTCTGACACTAATATACTGCCTCACTCATAATTAGCCAGCCGCACTGCTATTTTGTCCTTCGCTGCTCCTGACTATTCTCTTACCGGCTTCCATAAAGGATCACTTTTCGTAAAATAAAATCCCTAAGGTATTAGGCCCACAATGGCTGGAGATTACTCCGCCCGCCCTGGTAACCAGGATTTCTTTAAAATAATCCAGGCTCCGCAGGTATTCACTGGTTTCATCCAGGATCGCCTGGTCAATCCCCGAATGGGTGATAAATACTCTCCTTGGCTCAGCCTGCAAAAGCTGGGGCTCCAAATCCTTGGCATAGCTGCGGACAACGGCCTGCTGCTTTCCACGGTATTTTTTATCCACACCCATTTTCCCCTGCTTGACACAGATCATGGGCTTTAATTTTAATGCATTTCCCAGCAAAGCGGTAACCGCATTGCACCTTCCGCCGCGCTGCAGATAGGTCAGGGTATCGATTACAAAGGAGGCACGGACCTTTCCCCTGATTTCTTCCATTTCATGGACAATAGCTTCCGCGCTCCGTCCCCCGGCCGCCAATTCTGCTGCACGCAAGACCTGCAGGCCTATTCCTGTGGAGAGATTTTGGGAGTTCACTACCCAGATATTCGGATAGGACAGCTCCTCTGCTGCCAGCCTCACACTGTTACAGGTCACCGACATATCCTCTGAGATGCCAAAGAATATGATATCCTCCCCAGCTTCAACAAATGGTCTCAGGCTGTTAAGGATGTACCCCATTTCAGGCGCAGCCGTCTTCGGAGTTGTATTCATCCGGTCAGCCCAGCCATAGATCTCATCAGCGGTTATTTCTACCCTATCCAGGTAACTTTTCATATCCAGCACGATGTTTAAAGGAATTATTGTAATATCATATTTCTTAATCAGATCCTCTGATAAATCACAAGTGCTATCCGCAACTATCCTAACTTTCCCCATACAGTCCTCCTCCGTTATCTAAGGCCGTCCTGACCCAAGTGATAACTTACTAATTCAAATATATTCGCCCGGTATCCTGTCTATATCTTACTATTATAGGATATTCCGGCCTTTTATTCAATACCGGAACCACCCTGGTTTCCACTAATGCTGCCCCGCCAAAAAAAATGTTTCCTAGGGCGTTCCGGGCAGTACAATGAGTTTTCAGACACGCCCTAGCTTTTTTTAACGAATTCATTGCTGCATTTCGGACAACGGATTGCAATTCTTCCTTTGCCCTTTGGAACCCTGATTTTCTGTTTGCAGCTTGGGCATTTATAGATATGGTGTGTCCCGTCCTGCTTTAAAAGATGAAATCTTTTTTGGATCCCGAATCTTGTTTTATTGTAAATTCTTAAGTAAGCCTGGTTTTCCAAGGAACGCTTATGGATATTCTTAGAAAACATACGGAAATATATGCCCAGCAGGCCAATTAACCCCAGTCCATAGAACACATTTCCGAAAACAAAGGATAACCCAAGGCAAACCAGTATCAGGATGGAAATGAACTGGTTTAATGCATCATTGCCATACCTGCCCTGCATAAAGCGATAAAATTTTTCTTTCATAGATACAAACCTCTTTCCTTTTATTTTGAAGCTGCCAATGCGGATGATCAATAAGATCATTACAGGAGGGTGGTCTCCCTTACTGTAATACAATCCATCTTAATATATAATTATAAACGAAATATGAACTTTATCCTATATATATTTAAATTTTTCTTTTTCATTTTTCTTTTTTATCTGCTTATTAGTGCTGCACATCCAACCGAAAATGAGACTGTAAATCATGCAGGGATTTCCCGCACAGGACTCACAGTCTCATTGGCCACAGTATTTATTTTAACCTACTTCGTTTTCTTCTTTACAACATCCGTAAGCTTAAAAGCACAGATCCGGTCCATCTTGTAGGTGGATTTGTCAAAGGCTCCTGACTCAAAATTAACATATAGATAACTGCCGTCTATTGCAATTCCTTCATTCATCGATGGCATACTAACCGTATTCACCACTTCCCCTAACTGGATCACGCCCTTCACCTTTTTGGATAAATCAGGCTTGTATACGTCAATCTGGCGCATATATCCCCTCAGCCCCTTATACAGCTGGCAGGAGCGGGACAGGATTAAGGTTCCCTGGCTTGTAAAGGCTACTCCCTGGACCCTGGTAGGCATTGCGATTGTATCAACCAGTGTTAACTCAGGGACACCGTCGACATCTACAACGGTATAGCTGTTCATAATCGTATCCTTCAGCTCATTATAGGAGCCTACCCAGACCTTGCCATCATAATAGGTAGCATAGGAGGTAGTTATACCTAAGGAGCAAACGGATACATAGTTGACAAAGTTATATGCCCCTCCATTTGAAATGGCTTTCTTAATATCCGAGTAGGAAATGGAGGATAGGGTTGACCCGCTGGTAACCCATACATAGGATCCGTCGAAGGTAATGCCTCCCGCATGTGTTTTATTCGGCAGTATCAATGTGGTTACAAGCTCTTTTGTCTTTTTATTCATTATATAAATAACTGAATTTTCCTCGGAAGCCATGTCATAGGCAGTCATCAGCAAATAATTGCCGACAAAGGTAATTGCCTGGGGACACATGGCCGTACTGGAAAAGCCACCCACATTGGTTGTAGCCAGACCTGGGATAACAAAGCTTTTCTTAACATCTACATAAGTGCCGAAATAGGATAGCTTTTGGTATGACCAGGACTTTAACAGCTGATCCTCCGTAATGAAAAGCTTACCTTCCGTACTTGTATCCGCAAGAGCCTCCATATATACCGAAACCGTATCCGAGTCCTCTCCAAAATAAGTACTTCCTTGATAATAACGCCTTGACACGGCATAAAACTCATAATAGCCATCCGTCTCCAGGCCTTCTACAATATAGCTGACAGTACTTCCTCCCGTAACTGTCTGGAGAAGGACCGGTTCCTCATCCTCACCCCACATATAGATGTCATAAGCGGTAGCTCCCTGTACCTTTGTCCATTTCAGACGGATCTTTTCCTCACCAACCTTATAGCGCAGGACCATCTTTGCCGGACTGGTGCTGATGTCTACGAAGGGGGAAAACTCTCCCTGGAAGGTTTCATCTACAACATAGGCGCATACCTTATAGTTATAGCCAGTACCTGAGGCTACGCCCTGGTCCGTAAAGGTAGTGGTATCCGCTGTTCCTACCAGCTCATATGTATCCTTACCAGCTAAGGAACGGTAAACCAAATATCCGGCTGCCCCTTGAACCTCGCTCCAATCCAAGGTTATGTATTTTGCAGTAGAATCAACTACCCACAGATCATTAACTCCCTCCGGATTTGTCGCCGCATAAAAGCTATCCGACATCCCACCCTTATATTCTATCCCCTGGGATGCTCCAACCGTACAGATCTGAAAGCTCTTCACTGTAGCCGGAGGAAACTCAAGGGTGATACTGTTCGTATTTACAGAAGAATATAAATTAT
>JARKQP010000957.1 GCA_029974875.1 Mobilitalea sp. | reverse complement strand
CTTTCTTTTCATATTTTCCTTTGTAATGAAATCTACAACTACAGGCCTGGACCAGCCAATGAATTACCTTATTTCAGGAATAATAATAATGACGGTATTCCAGGCTGCTTTAAATAATTCCATGAACACTTTGGAGGATATCTCCAGCGGATTTATGAAAGAGATACTTGTCGCTCCCATCGCCAGATGGCAGATATCCATAGGCCAAATTCTTTCATCGTCCATTTTGGCAATATTACAAGGGTTCATAGTTATAATAATGGGGTTGTTCATGGGCCTTAAAATAGATCTACTCCATTTCATGGAAATGCTGGGAGTAATGATCGTTGTGGGAATCACTTTCAGCTCCATGGGGCTGTACCTCGCAACACTTGCAAAGAATTCCACCACCTTCCAGCTGCTGATATCCATAGTTATGCTTCCCCTGACCTTCCTTTCGGGAGCCTATATCCCTACTACGGTGATGCCGGATTTTTTACGCCCGATAGTATATATAAATCCCCTAACCTATACTACGGCAATTTTCAGGTACATCACCCTGAAGATGGAAGGCTTATCCTCAGCTGCTCTTGTCAAAGCAGGCGTTGCATTTGATATCAATGGCTTTGTGGTCATGCCCTTCCTCGGGCTGCTTATGATAGTAATTATCGGAATTGCTTTTTTCGCACTTTGTGTCAGTCAATTCAACAAAGCTGATTTCTCAAGAGTTAAAGTCTTCAAACACGATTAGGCAGAATTGATACAGTCATCCTTCAACTATAAAACCCTCTAAAGTATCTACTTTATACTTTAGAGGGTTTTATGCTTTCCATACTTCAGCATCCGCCATGCTGCTTAATCACAATATATTGAGTTACCTGCCGCTTCTTGCCGTATAATGTGTATGCAGCAGGTGATGAGAAACATGGCTTCCGGGTTTCCCCAGGAATTCATCGTACAGAGCTTTTATTTCAGGATTTTCATGTGATTTCCTTTTCTCACGGGCTCTATCTATCGCATATATTCCTTCAATGCGCATCTTCTTAACTTCTTCAGTCAGGTTCTTATCCATTATTATAGGCTGCCCGCCGCCATTTACGCAGCCGCCCGGGCAAGCCATGACCTCTATGAAGTGATAATCAGCTTCTCCGGCTCTGATTCTGTCCAGCAGCTTTGCAGCATTTCCTGTCCCATTTACAACTGCAACCTTTATATCCATATCGTTTATCTTTACAGTGGCCTCTTTTATGCCTTCGATACCACGCACTGCAGTGTATTCAATATCTGCAAGCTCCTTACCCGTAAGAATATCCGCTACGGTGCGAAGTGCAGCCTCCATAACTCCACCTGTATTTCCGAATATTACAGCTGCACCTGTTGAGGCGCCCAGGATACTGTCAAAGCCGCTATCTGTGAGGGCAGCGAAGTTTATTCTGGCTTGTTTTATCATCTTTGCCAGCTCTCTTGTAGTGATGACTGCATCAACATCCCTCAGACCATCAACCTGCATTTCTTCCCTTGCAGCTTCAAATTTTTTGGCAGTACACGGCATAACCGATACCGTAAATATCTTTTTAGGGTCAATATCCACTTTTTTTGCATAATAAGTCTTAGCTACAGCCCCAAGCATCTGATGAGGTGATTTGCAGCTTGAAAGATTGTCCAGAAAATCATGATAGTTATGCTCACAGAATTTTATCCATCCGGGAGAGCATGAGGTAATCATAGGAAGCCTGCCACCCTTTGTAATTCTTTCTATAAGCTCATTTCCCTCTTCCATTATGGTCAGGTCCGCACCAAAATTTGTATCAAACACCTTATCAAAACCAAGCCTCTTAAGCGCTGTTACCATCTTACCCTCAACATTGGTGCCTGCAGGCATTCCAAATTCTTCTCCCAGCGCAACTCTTACGGCAGGAGCAGGCTGAACCACCACATGCACATCAGGATTTTCAAGCGCCTCCCAGACCTTCTCTGTATCATCCTTTTCATAAAGAGCTCCAACCGGACACACCTTTATGCATTGCCCGCAATTAATGCAAGCGTGGCCGGCAAGGCTTTCCTGGTATGCTGTCGCAACAGCTGTCTCTGCTCCCCTGTTTGCAAAGCTGATAACTCCCACATTTTGCACATTTGAACAAACGCTTACGCATCTGCCGCAGAGAACACATTTGCTCGGGTCTCTCACTATTGAACCGCAGCAGTCCAATTCACCCCTATGAGCCTTCTTTTCATATGGAATATCATTTAATCCCATATCATTACACAGCTTTTGCAGCTCACAGTTAGTGTTTCTGGGACATGACAGGCATTCCCTGTTGTGGTTTGCCATAATAAGCTCCATAATGTTTTGTCTGGCTTCCCTTACAGCTTTATTTGCAGTTTTTACAACCAATCCCTCACTGACCTTTGTCACACATGCCGGATGCAGGCCTCTCCATCCTTCAACTTCTACCACACAAACCCTGCAGGAGCCTACTTCATTCAACCCCTTTAGATAGCATAGAGTAGGAATATCTATATCGAGCTGTTTTGCAGCCTGTAAAATCGTAGTATCCTTAGGCACTGAAATCTCAAGACCATCTATCTTAACTTTAACCATATCCATGACTATTTTACCCCCTTGACCTTCATGCTGCATTTTCCTGCTGTACATCTTCCTTCAACATGTGCCTTAAACTCATCTTCAAAATATTTAATCAATGTAATAACCGGTACGGGAGCACTCTGTCCCAATCCGCAAAAGCTGGTAGTCTTCATGGTCTGAGCCAGACTCCTAAGCCTCTTAATGTCATCAAGCGTCCCTCTACCCTCCGTCAGCCTCTCAAGCAGCTCAACCATTCTTTGATTTCCTTCCCTGCATGGTGTACACTTTCCACAGGATTCTTCTTCGAAAAATTCCATTACAGCCTTTAGATAGTCTACAGGACAGTTGCTGTCGTCCACTACCAATACCGCGCCTGAGCCAAGGGATAATCCATTCCTTTTAAGGTCTGCATAGCAAATTTTTGTGTCCAGAAGACTTTCTGGGAAACACGCTCCCGAGGACCCTCCCAGATGCACAAATTTGAGCTTTCTTCCATTTGCAATACCTCCGCCCAAATCATATATCAGCTCTCTGAGTGTAATTCCAAACGGAACTTCATATACCCCTCTGTTTACTACATTGCCCGAAAGGCACATGAGCTTCGTACCCCCGCTGAAATCAGTTCCCAACGAGCAGAAGGCATCTCCGCCTTCCTTGACAATCCAGGGTATGCAGGAATAGGTTTCCACGTTGTTAAGTATGGTGGGCATTTGATAAAGACCGCAATTCTTTATATATGGAGGCTTTTGCCTTGGCCTTCCGGGTTTGCCTTCAATGGACTCTACAAGAGCTGTGTTTTCACCGCAGACATATGCTCCTGCACCTGAAACCACTTCCAAGTCAAAATCAAAGCCTGCTCCTAAAATATTTTTTCCCAGATATCCGGCCTTTTTAGCATTTAGAATAGCACTTTTCAATGTCCTCTGGATGGCTGCATATTCTCCTCTAACATATATATAACCCTCTGTAGCTCCCATTATGAAGGCACCTATAGTCATGCCTTCTATCAGCATAAGAGGGTCCTCTGCCATTATGTGTTTGTCCTTGAAGGTTCCCGGCTCACCTTCATCAGCATTACAGACCATATATTTAGGTCCTTTTTTTATGGCATAAGCTTGCTCCCATTTTATACCTGTAGGGTATGCCGCTCCACCTCTACCAAAAAGATTGGCTTTTTTAATTTCTTCTATAATATCCACATGCTGCATGGTTATTGCCTTCTTTAGACCCCCGTAGCCACCGGCGGCAACATATTCTTCCACTGAATCCGGCGTAATTTTTCCAAACCTTCCGCTTAAAATCTTAGTTTTTTCCATAGCTAAGACCCTCCCTGTATGAAACAATAATATCCTTGAGCTTTTCTAAGGTCAGATTTCCATAGACAGCCTCTCCAATCTTGATTGCAGGAGCAATATCACAAGCCCCAAAGCAGCTGGAAGGCGTCAGTGTAAAGATTTCATCTTCTGTTGTTTCACCAGGCTTGATACCCAGCTCCTTTTCAAGCATATGTAATATGCTTTCAGAGCCTGAAACATGACATGGTCCGCTTTTACATACTTCTATGAGATATTTACCTCTAGGCTCCGTATCAAACATCGCATAAAATGTTATGACACCATAAACTCTACTTAAAGGCAATTCAATGGATTCGGCTACACAAGAAACCCACTCTTCCGGAAGGTAATTTTTCCCTGAAAGCTGCTGCAGTTCCAACATGATTTGAATAAGATTTTCTTTTTTGTTCCCGTATTTGTCTAATATTTCTTTGACCTTTTGCATTTTTATCCCCC
>JARKQP010000947.1 GCA_029974875.1 Mobilitalea sp. | reverse complement strand
TTGAAAATACTTATGCCTCGACTACCAGTGATAATACTTATGCCCCGGCTGCCATTGAAAATACCAGCACCTCAACAACCATTGAAGATACTTATTCGCAAAAAGGCAGCTATTCAGTTGCTACGACAACCGTTTATGGACTGTACAATGATAGACTTGTTATATACTATCCTAAAAACATGGGGTTCTCAAAATTCCCCCTGATTACCTGGGGAAACGGAACCTTTACCAACCCATCTGACTATGATGAGCTGCTGACGCACATTGCATCCTATGGTTTTATCATTGTATGCTCTTATGGTGATTATCAAGGCTCGGGGGTTCAAATGGCTAACGCTGCCCAGTCTATGATCAACCGCAATTCAAATGTCTTTAGTATATTTTATAGCCATGTGGATGTTAGTAACATAGCTGCAATGGGGCACTCCCAGGGCGCTTGCGGAGCCGTCAACGTGGGATCGGGTTCCATCTATGGAAGACAGGTGAAGACGGTAGTATCGCTTTCCCTGGTATCCGCGACAAACCTTGCATGGCTGGGGTGCGCCTGTAATGTCACAAGCATTGGAAATAAACCGACCCTTTTTACCTGCGGTGACCAGGAATACAGCGGATATGCGACCATACCGGTGACAACGGCATATTATAATGCCAGGGTAAAGGCAGGGCAGCCGGTTGCCATGGCTGCACTTACAAATTCAGGCCATACGGAGTGCACCGATGATTACGGCAATCCGGAACGCTACTTCGGGTATATTACGGCCTGGCTCCTGTATCAGCTAAAGGGTGATACGGCGGCAGGTAGGGCATTTACCGGAAATAATCCGGAAATTGCAGCCAATGATAATTGGTCAAATGTTGCAATCAGCGGTATTAAATGATCTTATGGAAAAGAGTGAGGTACAAATGCATATTAGGGATTATTTCGATTTAGGGATATTGGTAGAGCTGTTAAGGAATTGGTCGCAGGCAACCGGGATTGCGGTTGTTGCCATCGACCATAAGGGCAAATATATTACGGAAGGCATCGGATGGCATGATTTCTGCATGAAGTATACAAGGGGATCAGAGGAAGGAAACAGACGCTGCATCCAATGTGACCAGGAGGGGGAAGGGGCATACTATTGCCATGCCGGACTTATGGATTTTACGGTAGATATCCGGGTAGGAGATATCTATTTGGGTAAAATTATCGGCGGCCAGATTCTGCCGAACCCGCCGGAGGAAGCAAAATTCCGGGAATTGGCAGTAGAGTTTGGGATCAATCCCAATGCCTATATCGATGCCCTAAGAGAAATACCGGTGAAAACTGAATCAAGTATTCGGGCAGCCTCCGAAATGCTGGGCACTATTGTCAATATGTTTGTCAATTTTGAATATACCAAGAAGAAGGATGAAACCCTGATAGAGGTATTCAATGAAGG
>JARKQP010000913.1 GCA_029974875.1 Mobilitalea sp. | reverse complement strand
ACCTGGACCCAGGGCTTTCCCGAGGAAATACAGAAAACAGCCGGCTCCCTTTTCCAGGGCAAGCCGGGCAATTCCCCTGTAACCTCCATGCTTGTAGCTGAGGTGCTAAATAATATTGCGGAAAGCATGAATTCCCTGACCGATAAAAGATACCTGGAGGAATACCGTAAGCGTTCCTTCCTCCTTGGCAAGGATATCCTCGTATTGAAAGGAAAGGATACCACCCCGGCAAAGGCCATCGATATTGACGGGAAAGCCCGCCTGGTAGTTGAATATGCCGACCATACGAGGGAAGCTCTCGTATCCGGTGAAGTCAGCACACGGATTGTATCAAATCTGTAAGAAATGTGGCAGGCCAGCCTACCACAGGTAACATCAATATTAAAATCATACATATTAAAGGAGAACTTATGGAATCAATTCAAAAAACAGCAAATAAGCAAAGCATCCGCACAAAAGATCTGGTTATGACCGGTATGTTTACTGCCATTATATGTGTAATGTCCCAAATCTCAATACCGACCCAGCCTATTCCCTTTACCTTGGCCTTATTTGCAATATTTCTTACGGGGGCACTGCTCTCGCCAAAGTATGCCTTCTTATCCGTGCTCTGCTACCTGCTGCTTGGCATCTTCGGGCTTCCTGTATTTGTAGGCTTCAAGGGTGGCGTCCAAAACCTGGTCGGTATGACTGGCGGATACCTGGCTGCTTATCCCATCATGGCACTCGTTACTTCCCTTTTCTATTCAAAAGCTAAGAAATATAAGACCGTCAGCCTGGTGACCGGCATGCTGATATCCCTTATAATCTGCTATGGGATTGGCACCGTATGGTTTAACTATATAACTAATGTGGGTTTTTATGCTTCCTTGGCCTCGTGTGTGTTTCCATTTTTTTTATTCGATTTAATTAAGATTGTGTTAGCTACCTCGGCTGGGATTCTTATAAGAAAAACAGTAATGAAACAATTTTAAAGACATGATGCGTTAGAAGCAGGCAAGGAAAACACCGGATGTATTTCGTGTTTCCTTGCCTGTTTTATAATATAACCCATTATTTATAACGGTGCAAATAATTCCTCCAGCTCTGCCTTCGTCAGTGTATTGATAAACACTTCCTTTGAACTGATAATCGAATCCGACAATTCCTTCTTCTTTCTCTGGAGCT
>JARKQP010000873.1 GCA_029974875.1 Mobilitalea sp. | reverse complement strand
ATTTAAGATACTGAACCGCAGGAGGAGAGGATATTGCATGAAAATTAACATCTATTATGGAGGAAGGGGATTGATCGAGGATCCCACGCTTGACGTGATAAGTAAGCTGACAGCCGTATTGGAGGAGCTTCGTGTCCAGGTGACCAGATATAATCTTTATGAGGAAAAGAATGCAATATCGATGCTTCCAAAGACCCTGAAGGAGGCGGACGGTGTCATCCTGGCTATCACGGTGGAGTGGATGGGTATCGGAGGTCTGATGCAGCAGTTCCTGGATGCCTGTTGGCTCTATGCAGATAAGGATAAGTTAGGTAAGCTATATATGCTGCCGGTGGTCATGGCAAGCACTTATGGAGAGCGGGAGGCGGAGCTGACGCTGATTAAGGGCTGGGAGCTGCTTGGGGGAATACCCTGCAGCGGCCTGTGTGCTTATGTGGAAGACCATGTGGAGTTTGAGACAAATAAGGATTATACCCTGCTGATTGAGAAGAAGGCAGAAGAGTTTTACCGCATGATCCACCAGAAGAAGAAGATGCTCCCGACCAGCAATGCCGCGATTAAGCATAGTGTGCTGCGCAGCAGCTCTATTGTGCTCACGCCCCAGGAGAGTGAGCAGCTATCCGTCTATGTATCGGATGATACGTATGTGAAGAAGCAGAAAGAGGATATCGAGGAGCTGACCCAGCTGTTTAAGGAAATGCTGGAGAACAATAATGAAGGAGAGGGAGGTCAGGAATTCATTAAGAACCTGAAGGATAATTTCCACCCTCTCGATGATTTTGAAGCTTCTTACGTGATCCAGCTGTCTGACCTGAAGAAGACGCTGGTGGTTGAGATTAATGGTAAACGTTTAAAATGCTATTACGGAGATAAGCCGGAGGCGGATGTCCTGGCAAAGACCACCCATGCGGTTATGAATAAGCTGGTACAGGGGCGCATTACCTTTCAGGGTGCCTTTATGTCCGGTGAATTAACTGCAAAGGGTAATTTTAAGACGCTCCGCACCTTTGACCAGGTATTCCAGTTCAACATATTATAGGAAGTGCATAGGCTTTTCTATAATCGGATGCAGGGCGCAGGTGCAGCGCCTTTTATCAACGGTTAAAGCAGCTTCTATGCTGCTCCTATAGCGGAAGCTGGATAATAAAAGTGGTTTTTTGTTGGTTGGATTCTACATGGACGCTTCCATAATGCATGTCAACTACTTTCTTTACAAGAGCCAGGCCGATGCCGGTACCTCCCTGCTTATAGGTGACAAAGGGGACGAAGATTGTTTCCAGCACTTCCTCCGGAATAGGCTGTCCGCTGTTACTGACCTGTATGGATATCTTGGACGGTGTCAGGGCTTCTCCGGGAAGATATGCCAGGGAAATATGTATGAACCCCTTTGGCTGGGCGGCCTCGAAGGCATTCTTGATAAGGTTGGTAAGAACCTGCTTTAGCTTTACACTGTCACAGGCATAGGAAGTAAAATATGCTTCTCCCGCTGGATCCAGGTCAAAGGAAAGCTCAAGCTCTTTCGTAAGGGCCTGGGGCATAAAGCTGTTCACCAGGCTTCCAATCAGGGATATGAGGTTTGTCTTTTCTTTATTGATGCAGCCTAAGGTATTTAAGAGGGATGCATCAGCCATGATTTGCTCCATGTCCTGGATTAGATCCTGGAGCTGGCTCCAATACTTGAATTCTTTGGCTTCCGGATGCTTTGATTCCATATATTGCAGTGTACTTTTGATTAAGGTTAATGGATTGCGCAGCTCATGGACTAGCATGGAGGTGGCTTTCTTATGGTCAGCAACGATGGTGTTGATAACGGATTCCATTCCCGGATTGGATTTCAGCATAGAGGCCAGCGTATCGTTGTTAAGTGTAGAATACATTAGGGTACCTCCTTTCATTCTGTCGGATAAAACATTATTTGTTAGTAAATCTCAATATTTGGAAGCAAAACTATTTTATCAAATTTTGGCAAATTATACAATAGGAAGAATGCAATAAGTACAGTTAAAAAATAAATTAAAAACGAGGAAGAACCGGATCCATGCCGACACTCCGATGGCGATTTATGCGGTGAAAGGAATGGATATAAGAATGTAACAAGGAATAAGTAAAGTAGCAAAAGTAAAATAGCGGAGGTGTGTTATGCAGGGCAATTGTATTTTCTGCAGGATAATTGAGGGGGAAATTCCCTCAGCAACGGTATACGAGGACGAGGATTTTAAGGCAATCATGGATATTTCCCCGGCAGCCAAGGGACATGTGGTCATGCTATCAAAAAGGCATTGCGAAAATCTCTTAGACCTGGATGATGGAACGGCGGCAAAAGCATTGCTGGTTGCACGTAAGCTGGCGAAGGTCCTAAAGGCAGAGTTAAATTGCGATGGGATTAACCTGGTGCAGAATAATGGTGAGGCAGCAGGCCAGACTGTATTTCATTTTCACCTGCATCTGATCCCTAGATATCAGGGGGATCAAGTAAGACTTGGATGGGCTCCCGGAAAGTATGGGGACGGAGAGGCACAGGCTCTGGCAGCGGCCCTCGCGGCAAGACTATAGGGGAGCTGTGCTTGAGCAACGCGGTAAATGTGCTTATTGTAAAGAAAAGTATCTGCACAAGGTGAAGAAAAGTATCTTTACAAAGTGAAGAAGAGTACCTTCATAAGGTGAAGAAAAGTGTTTTTATAAGGTGAAGAAGAGTGCCCTCGCAAGGTGAAGAAAATGCCTTCACCTTAAAAAAGAAGAACTATGGCCTATTCTGTCATACGGTTCGGGAGCTACCGGAATGTGTACAAGGATAGGGCATAGTTCTTTTTCTATATCAGCAACAGGGTAACAAATACATAATCATCCTATGTACGTAGGCTACCGGAATTTATTTCATAGCCTCTTTTACCATATTAATAATCGTCGCAATGGAATTATTCAGTTCGCTTTTACTCATGGCATTTACATAAGCCTGCTTGTTCCCAAGGACATCCTTAATTGCATCCATCAGGGCCTGGGGGCTCATATCCTCTTCCTTTAATACATAGGAATAGCCCTGGCGTTCAAAG
>JARKQP010000861.1 GCA_029974875.1 Mobilitalea sp. | reverse complement strand
AAGCTGCCGACAGCCATGGGAATGTAGAAATAGCCGCAGCGGATGCACCCTACGTCAACCGTTTTATCGTCCGTGCCCCGAAGGATCCGGCTGCCTGCAGCGGCAATGCCATAATCGAAATCATTAACCCTACCTCCTTCATGGAAATTGACCGTATGTGGATTTTAGGGCATCAGGAATTCCTGAGAAACGGTGACATTTATATTGGTATTACCAGCAAGCCAAATACGATCAGGAAAATGGTAGAATTTGATGCTGAAAGATATGGACGGTTATCCTGGAAGAACCCCACCCCGGAAAAGCCACTTCCATATGATGAGGAAGCCATAAAAGAGAAGAAGCTATTGCCAGATATTGATTTTTCCTATGAGACAGGGCTGTTCTGGGATATGCTTACGGATCTGGCCTGGTTAATCCGCTCCCAGGAAAAGCATAATCCATTACTCCAATATTCACCGGATTATCTTTATCTTACGGGATGGTCCCAATCAGCCTGCTACCTCTTCCGCTACATTAACAGCTTTGCCTACCGTCCGGAGGTAGCCAGGGGAAAGGCCGTGTTTGATGGATATCTGGCCGGAGGCGGCGTCCACTCACTGATCACACCGGTGAACCAATATGAGGCGCTGAAGGAATATAGCCATCACTTATCAAGGGTTGAAAAGGTCAGCCAGCCCTATGTGGAGGTGCAGACGGAAAGTGAAAATGGCAGGTTTGACGGCAGGCGCACCATAAGACCCGACAGCGACAGCCCGGATTTTAAATACCGGCTGTATGAAGTGACCGGGGCAAGCCATGATACTATGTATAGCCTGGTCGATTACTATCAGAAGGATCCGGACCTAATCCGGATTAACCATCTTCCAAAATATGTGGGCAAGCATGAGGAAGGTAATGACTATCCTTTACAGCTCCTCTTTGCCGCAGCCTTTAGGAACCTGTTTTACTGGGTCAGGACAGGCGTTGCCCCAAACCACTGTAAGCGCATTAAGGTCGACAGTGACGGGGAAAACTGCAAGGATGCCTTTGGAAATACCATCGGCGGCCTTAGGACCTGCCTGTTGAATTATCCGACAGGGCGTTATTCCAATACCAGTAACATAGAGCCAGGCATGAGCTTTTTAGATCCCAGCTCGGATAAGGATGGACTGTTCGGATACCAGGAGGGCTTCTCTTCCGCTACGCTAAAGGAATTGTACGGTGACCTCGAAAACTATAGAAGCCTGGTCACAAAGGATACACAGGAACAGATCTCAAAAGGCTTCATCTGCAGGGAGGACTCGGAGGGATTAATCGAGATGGCTATGGAATTGGCGAAGAAAAGGGGGTTGTAAAATGGGCGGAGCAAAAGTACAAGCCGGAGCAAAGGTGCAGTCCGAGGTAGGAATATCTGCTGAAGGAAAAGTACAGGCTCAGGCAGGTATTCAAACTGGAGAAAGAGCACAGGCTGAAAAATGGCGTCAGGTCATTTTGGAATTCAAAAGTGATATAAGCTATGAAAATCCCTTTCTAGATGCGGAAATCACAGCCGTATTCGTGGCTCCATCAGGCCGCCAGATTAGGAGGGAAGCATACTGGGATGGTGAAAATACCTATAAAATTTCCTTTGCACCGACAGAGCTTGGTTTGTGGAGTTTCCGCCTCACAGCGGAGGAGGGCTCCGGATTAAACGGAAGAACCGGGGAAATAGAGTGCGTGGACTATAGCGGCAATTTGGCCATATACCGCCATGGCTTCTTAAAGGTTCATCCCTCCGGCAGATATTTGACG
>JARKQP010000856.1 GCA_029974875.1 Mobilitalea sp. | reverse complement strand
AATCTGCGGGAAACTGCGCTGCTGAAAAACCTGTTTGACCACCTGTGCTTTTTGCTGCACCGCCCCCGCTTTTTTCAAAGCAAGGCGCTGGTTCTCACCACCACAGGCGGCGTGGGAGCAAAGCAGGCGGCAAAAAGCATCACGGATTTTTTGAAAGGAATCGGATTTAACCGCTGCTATCCCTTTAGTGTTACCGCATACAGCTGGAACGATTATCAAATCAGCAAAAAAACCTTGCGCCGGCTTGAGAAGACCGTCCGTTGTTTCCAGAGGGACGTTGCTTCAAAAAAACTTCACAGCCCCTCAGCTCTGTGTCTGATTCCCTATAATCTTTTCCGGGGCATGTCCCTGGCGAGTGCGAAGGGGACGGAATATGAAACCTACGACGGGCTGCACTGGACGCAAGAATATAGAAAAAACGGCGTATATGACCGTTCCGTCCCCATCCCATTTTACCAAAAGCCCCTTGGCCAGCTTTTTTACTGGATTGGCAGAGCGGCAGGAAAGCACCTGGTTGTTACATATAAAAAGCACCAATGAGAGGATGGGTTCAAAATAGATGTAAGCCGCCCTTGCTTTTTAGCTTCCGATAGAGGGAAAGGCCTTAGCCGGAATGCTTGTCCCTACTTTTACGGGTATATCTGCAAAGAAGATTGTAAAAAGGTTAGTTTTTTTGTTATAATGGATCCAGAAAGCAGGAGTATTGAATTAAGCGAAGGGAGAACCGGATCCATGCGGGCACTTTTATGGCGATTCGTGCGGTATAAGGGCAATGCCCGTAGTGATGGGTATGGACATAATTATGGATGATATCAAAAGATGTGATTGGGCAGTTAAAAGCAGGCTGGAGCAGGAATACCATGACAAGGAGTGGGGAATTCCAGTCCATGATGACAGAAAGCTGTTCAAAATGCTGATATTGGAGGGGAAGCAGGCCGGATTGAGCTGGGCGACCATTCTTAAAAAAATGGAAACCCTTTGTGGGGCATTTGATGATTTTGACCCGGCGGTCCTCATAACCTATGATGAGGAGAAAATCGAAAGTCTTTTGCAAAATGACGGGATTATTAAGAACAGGCAGAAGGTGAATGCCGTAATAAATAATGCAAAAGCATATTTTAAAATCTGTGAGGAATTCGGAACTTTAGACAAATACCTATGGTCCTTTATAAATCATCAGCCCATCATCAATTCATGGTCGAAAACTGAAGAGATTCCTTCCAGCACGCCTGTTTCTGATACAATCAGCAAGGATTTGAAGAAACGTGGCTTCAAGTTTGTCGGCACTACTACGGTTTACGCCTTTATGCAGGCTGCGGGGATGGTAAATGACCATTTGACATCCTGTGGTTTCCGTGGCTGTTAGCAGAATAATAGTACAATATTATGGAAACTACCATATTCCTTGCAACTATTATCGTGGCTGTTAACAGAGCAATAGTACAATTAGGCCATCCAATTAAAAGAGTGGACTGGATCGGAAAGGAATTCTGACGAAAACAGAAGGTCATGGGAATTTTGACGAAAAATACAGAAATACCACACAAGGTGGTATGAAATAAAAAATGGTCTATTGTATTCTTTTTACAAGGGACCATTTTTTGCATTCCGTTTTTGGTATTAGAGATCTGCAGCTTATCATGGGCAGATACTAAGGGCATAGGATCATAGCCTAGCAGAGGCCGGACCTTGTCCCTGAAAAGTTGACGGGCTGGTGCAGAAAGTGTATATTAAATAAAAGAATATCAACGGAGGAATTCTTATTATGGCAAATGTACCGACGCAGGATAAAAATCATAACGTTTTTACATGGGAGAGCCTGGGCGATATCAAAAAGGGCCGTGGAAATCTGGGAGAAGAAATGCCGGTGCTCGTATACCGGCTGATGCAATATACAATGCTGGACGTATTAAGCAAGGCACATGGAAATGAAAAGGCCAATGAATACTTCCGTCAGGCCGGATATCTGGCCGGTATGGAGTTCGCAAACCATGTACTGGATTTACAGGCGGACTTTGATACCTTCCTGGCAAAGCTCCAAAGCAAGCTGAAAGAATTAAAAATTGGCGTCCTGCGCATGGAGGGCTTTGACGGTGCAACAGGGGACATTATCCTTACTGTTGGTGAAGATTTGGATTGCAGCGGGATTCCCATTACAAATGAAACGGTATGTTATTACGATGAGGGCTTTATTGCCGGTATCCTTGAGGCTTATACCGGTAAAAAATACAATGTGCGGGAGATTGACTGTTGGGCAAACGGCAACAGAGTGTGCCGGTTCCGCGGAACAACCGAGTAAAAAGTCCATATTACACTATGGAAAGTGAGGTGAATTTATGGACTCTGTTGCTGAGCTTATGCTGGGCTACCTGAAAAATGTGGTTCATGACCCTGAGCATGCGGATTTAGATCTACAAAAGCTTCCGGAAGGATTTCGGGATTTTGGAAAAGAGCTCGTCTATTTTTCGGAATGTATCCGGGAAAGTGCTGAACTGGCAAGAGCCTTGTCACAGGGCGACCTAAATGTCAAGCTGCCGCCTCCGGGCAATGAAATGGCGACTCCCCTCAAGGCGCTCCATGCCTCCTTGAAGCATTTGACCTGGCAGACACAGCAGGTGGCCAAAGGAGATTATGGGCAGCGTGTGGATTTCATGGGAGATTTTTCCGAGGCCTTTAATACGATGGTGGAGCGGCTGGAGCAACGCCGCATGGCTTTGTTGGAGGAAATACATACGCTGGTACAGAGCAAAAACCTGTACGAAACTCTGGCGGGACAAATAGAACAGAGGGTCATAGTAACCGATGCGGATACGTCAAAAATGCTGTTTGTCAGCCGTGAAATGGATAATACCCTGACAGGTACAGGCCATGAGACAAGGTTATACCGATGGCTAAAAAAGCAGACGAAAGCGATGAGAGGAAGGAACGAGGTTTATATAACCGAGCTTGAGCTGATGTGTGATGGGAATGTCCAATATTACTCCGTATCGATCCATCCGCTTCGCTGGAACCAGCATAACGCCCTGGCCTTTGTCCTTTCGGACGTCAGCAGGGAAAAAGAAGAATTAAATAAGCTGCAGAATATTGCCAATTCGGACACGCTAACCCAGCTGCACAACCGGCGCTGCGGGATGGAAATACTGGATGAGTGGCTGGCAGAGGGCAGGAGTTTTATCCTGTGCTTCGTTGATATTGATAATTTAAAGCATGTAAATGACCGGTTCGGACATTCGGAGGGGGACCAGTATATTATCAACGTATCAGATAAACTTCGTGAGTTTTCCACGGATGCAGTCGTATGCCGCATTGGAGGGGATGAATTCCTCCTTTTGGCGGAAAATTGGAGCGTGGATGCTGCAAAAAAGCGGATAGAGGTGCTGCGGGAGGAACTGATCCACCGTAACGGCAGCCCGGATATCCCATATGAACGTAGCGTGAGCTATGGGATCATTCCGGTAGGGACGGATAATACTTTACAGGCAAGGGATTTGTTAAGTGCCGCAGATGAAAAAATGTACGAATACAAAAGGGTGTATAAGCTGTGGCAGAAAGACGGATTAAAGTAATTGGGATATAAGGATGAAGAGCTCTGATTGATGCTGAGGGACTCTTTGTCTGAAAATAAAAATCTAAAATGAAATGGGATATAAGAATGGGCAATGTTTATGATAATGAAGAATTTTTTAAGGAGTATTCCAGGATGTACCGCAGTCAAAAGGGACTGGAGGGAGCGGGCGAATGGCATCAGCTGCAGCCATTGTTCCCGGATTTGACGGGGAAAAAGGTTCTGGATTTAGGGTGCGGCTATGGCTGGCATTGTAAATACGCAATTGAATGCGGGGCGGATAGCGTAGTTGGGATAGATTTGAGCGAAAAAATGATAGCAACGGCAAAGGAGCGGAATGCTGACAAAAGGATCCATTACCAGGTGTGTGGATTGGACAATTATGGTTATCCGGAGGACACCTTTGATCTTGTTGTTTCAAATTTAGTATTGCACTATATTCAGGATTTAAATGGAATTTATAAAAATGTTTACCGGACCTTAAAGAAAACGGGTATCTTCCTTTTTAATATCGAGCATCCTGTTTTTACAGGAAGTGTTAACCAGGACTGGATTTATGATAAGGAGGGAAAGCTCCTATATTGGCCTGTTGACAACTATTTCTACCCGGGACTGCGGCAGACGCGTTTTTTAGGGCAGGAGGTAACAAAGCAGCACCATACGCTCACCCAAATCATAAACGGGCTATTGCAGTGCGGCTTTTCCATTGAAGCGGTTGAAGAAGCGATGCCGGACCAAAGCATGATGGATCTTCCGGGAATGGGGGATGAGATGAGAAGGCCGATGATGCTGTTGGTTAAGGCGGTAAAACAATGATGGACACTTGTTTCCAAAGGGGGTTATCCTGTGTCGGAAATTGACATGAAAAAATTGACCAAACTAACATAAAAATGCAACCCTGGTATTTTCTACATCGTCTAATTGAGGAAGTACGAAACCACAATAAGAGCCTTAACCAAAAATCTTGGGGAAAGGGTCATAGGTGGAAGTTTTTCCGGAGATTCCTGGAGGGCCTCTGAGTGGGGATTCGTATATGGATAAAAGAATCGGTGGAAATAGAAAGGAGAATGATTTTTATGAGAAGAAAGGTTGCATTATTGCTAAGCATGGCCTTAGTAGCGACAACAGTACCAATGCATACGGATGCTGCGGCGGTTCCGGAAGCGATAATAGCAGTGAAGGAGAGCGCATCATCCGGCACAGCTGCTGGGGAGCCGACTACGGAAGGCCTTGAGAAGGCGATCCGGGAGGTGAAGGCAAAGATCAACGTACCTAGCACCTATACGGATTTTGATTATTATTTTAATGACCGGGATACTTATTCCAATGCTTCCTGGTCACTGTCCTGGAGTAACCCGAAGGACCATTCCTACCTCCAGGTAAACTGTGATGCGGATTACCACATCACTTCCTTCTACCAGAATAATAATTCTAAGGAAAATGCAGGTGTGGCCAAGTATCTGAGGTCGGAGCTTAAAAGTAAGGCGGAAGCCTTTATTAAGACCATCGCTCCTGAGACCAGCGGAAAATTAGAATATCTGGATTCTAATTATGATGGGATCTATGGAGGAAATTATGTTTATAATTATCAGAGGGTAAACAATAATGTGGATTTTCCTGACAACAGGGTAACTGTATACCTGAGCAGCGTCACCGGGGAACCGACTTCAGCCAGCGTTAATTGGCTTTATGGCGCCTCTGTTCCAGCTGCGGCAGCGAAGCTGACCAAGGAAGAGGCGGCCCAGCTGATCAAGGAAAATATGAAGATGAAGCTGGTGTACCGGTCTAATTATCTTCGGACCTTTAAGCAGGACGGCACAAACGAGGTTAAAGCCTTTTTGGTATATGAGCCCTCCGAAGACTATATTTCTGTCGATGCAAATACAAGGAAGCTTTATCTGACAAAATCAGAATGGCTTACACAAAACAATATCGCTGTCACTAAAGAAAGTGCAACTATGGCTGCTTTCGACGGTGCCGCCGGTTCCACCGCACAGGCTTTGACAGATGCAGAAATTAAGCAGATCTCAGAGCTGAAGAATATTATATCAAAATCAAAGGCCATCAGTATTATAACAGAGAATGATTCCCTATATCTGGAGGACAGCTTAACATCCATCACTGCCTCCTTAAGTAAGCAGAGTGGAACAAAGGGTGAAAATTCTTATGTATGGAATATTAGCCTGAGTGACCCGGCACCGGCCACTGGAAAGGGAGACAGCAATTACAGGGCTTATGCCTATGCGACGGTTGATGCTGTCAGCGGACAGATCCTTTCCTTCTATTCAAGCATGAAGGGCTATTATAATGATGCGACACAGACCTGGCAGAAGGTTACCGTAAAATATGATAAGAAAAAGAGCCAGGCAATTCTTG
Organism: Mobilitalea sp.; assembly: GCA_029974875.1. The sequence continues at coordinate 2,476 of JARKQP010000856.1, read as the reverse complement.
AGAAATTCCTGTCCCAGCAGGCCAGCGTGCGCTTTAAGAATAGTGTGCTCTCCACGGCAAATGAGGATTATGTAATCGGCTACCAGAAGGACAATACCCCCATTTATGGAGGTTACAGCTACCAGTATAACCGTACCAATGAAAATATTGAGTATCCTTATAACTATCTATATGGATCCGTTGACGGTGTTACGGGGAAAATCTATTCCTACGGTGCCAACTGGGACGATAGCGTAGTATTTGAATCTGCCAAGGGAGTAATTACCCCTGCCCAGGCGATGGATTATTATCTGGGAAATGAGGACTACGGATTAAAGTATGAGATCTATTCTACCAATAAGGACAGCTCAGGCAAACAGGGTAGCGATGCCCTGGAGTATCTCATCCGCCTGGTATACCGCCCAGACCTGACACCGGCCTATATCTCACCCTTCACGGGCGGACAGTTGGATTATAACGGCAAGCCCTACACCGGTGCCCAGACCTACACCTACAGTGACATCACGGATTCAGACCAGAACCGTAATGTATTGCTGCTGGCTGACATGAACATCGGTTTTGAGGGAGGAAAGTTTAACCCGGACCAGACGATTACCGTAGCAGAGATTAACAAATTATTCTCCGATATGGGGTATGGCAGTGAAAAATTAATAGAGGATAGCGGTGAAAGTAAACAATTAATTACGAAGGAAGAGCTGGCGGATCTGTTCATTGTAAAGCTTGGGCTTGAGAAGATGTCAAAGCTTCAGGGGATCTATAAAACAGGATACCTGGATGATAGCAGTATCACTTCCAAGTATTATGGCTCCGTCGCCCTTGCAAAGGGATATGGATTAATGGATGCCGAAGCGGACGGAAAGTTCAATCCGAAGGCAAACCTGACAAGAATCCAGGCAGTAGATTTCCTTATGAACTTCATCAATGTACAGAAGCAGGGTATCTTTTATTAATTGTTAATGTAAGAGCTAGGGAGGAGCTGAAAACTGTATTAACAGTTTTCAGCTCCTCCCTATTATCCATGAATTATAAAAGATGATTTACAGAAGATGAGTTATAAAAGGTAAGTTGTAAAAGATAAGTTATAAAAGATAAGTTATAAAAAGGCTGCCACAGAGTGACAGCCTTTCATATTTTTCATATAGTGCACCAAAGAGAGCACCTTCTGAATTAATTATGCTATAGAATTTGTAGCCTTTGCTAAACGGGATACTTTTCTAGCAGCGGTATTCCTGTGGAAGATACCCTTTGAGCGAGCTTTTTCAATCTCAGAAACTGCTGCAACTAAGTTTGCTTTAGCAAGCTCTTTATCTCCGGCTGCAACAGCAGCATCAACTTTTTTAATCATTGTCTTAACCTTAGACTTAACCATCTGATTTCTAGCAGCCTTGGTTCTATTAACTAAGATTCTTTTTTTCGCAGATTTAATATTTGCCAATTCATACACCTCCAATTATAAAATATTTTCAACCAAACCTTCAAGGATATCGAATTTGAGAGTGGGATATCAGCTCGTATTTGGCTGCTCGTATCAATTGTTTCATTAAATCCGGACACGGACGCTCTAATGGAAACATACTATTATATAGTAGTCGATAGGAATAATTCTGTCAATACATATTTTTAAAAACTTTGAAGAAAATAGATGACATGATATTATTTCGGAGGTGTCTATGAATAAAATTCGTACGGATTTAGCGCTGGAGGCAAGGGAAAGCTTTCCGGATGACGATGTGGAGATCAAGGGCGTGGTGCTCACAGAGGATTATGATGAGAAAAATAAAATCAAGGTTTCAACGGTCATCATTAAGGATGAGAAGGGTGCAAAGGCAATGCAAAAGCCAATAGGCACCTATATTACAATTGAGGCTCCTGAGATTGTAAAGTCTGATGAGGATTACCACAGGCCGGTTTCTGATGAGGTTGCAAAGCAGCTTAAAAAATTGGCGGGCGACCTAAAAAGGGAAGAAATTCTTGTAGTCGGACTGGGAAACAGGGAGGTTACCCCGGATGCTTTAGGTCCCCAGGTGGTGGATAATTTATTTATCACCAGGCATCTGATCCGTGAGTTTGGCAATGAATTTAAAGAGAAGCACCACATGGGAAGTGTCAGCGCGATATCTCCGGGAGTCATGGCCCAGACAGGCATGGAGGCCCTGGAGATTATTAAGGGCATTATTAAGGAAACAAGTCCTAAGCTGCTGATTGTAATTGATGCATTGGCCTCAAGGAGCGTAAGCCGGGTAAACACTACGATCCAGCTCACAGATACGGGGATCAGCCCCGGCTCAGGGGTGGGCAACAACCGTAAGGCCTTAAATGAGGAAAGCCTGGGGATTAAAGTAATTGCCTTAGGAATACCTACAGTGGTTGATGCTGCGACCATCGTGGCGGATACCCTGACGAAATATATGGAGCAGAGCGGCTTTGGACAGGAGGATATTGATAAATTTATTTCTGAGGTGAGGGAACAGCAGAT
>JARKQP010000846.1 GCA_029974875.1 Mobilitalea sp. | reverse complement strand
GCTCCGTCGGAGCCGCACCTGTAATAGTACCCGTCTTTCAAAACAACCCAGGGATCAGCTCCAGGTCCTATAGGATTTTTAAATGTAACTGCATCTGGCTCAATAGGCCTTGAGCTCCTCAGCGGATTGCTCTGTGAGAATGATGAATTCGGTGCGTTCTTCACATTCAACCAGGACATATATTCTTTGGAAGCCGCTCCTGCCGTGCCAAAATCTCTTAGAACTACGGTTTGCCCATCGATAACAGCTTGTGCATTTATAAGCGGCTGTCCCTGTACATAGTTTCCATTTGTAACCTTCAATTCCTTGTTTAGAGTGTTTGCATCCAGCAAAGGCAAACCTTTGGCCACATCAGTTTGTATTGCAGCAAATCCGTTTGTGTTGATATAGTAGCCACCGGAGCCTGCATTTTTCTGATTAAGTACAGTTATTTTAACAGTGTGGGGTCCGTCAGAAAGCCCTTTATACTCCCAGGTAAAATCCTTATCTCTTACAGGGTCATACTGGTCCACTGTGGCAACAGTAACCCCGTCAATCTGAACACTGGCTTTTCCTGCATCATTATAACGTTTTCCCATCCATCTGATGCCGGTGCCGCTGAAGGAAAACTGGGCTGTAGCCCCCATTGTATTGGTGTACCACAAGTTATTATACAAGGTCCACTGCGGATTATATGTTATAGATGTCTCTATAGGGTTAATGCTTATGTAATTCAAGTAATTCCCGGATGAACCGGGATTTTTATCGTTCAATACCGTAATGCGTATAGTATGGGTTCCGTTGGTAAGCCCGAGACGTTCCCACACAAAATCAGTATCTCTCACAGGATCATATAAATCTATAATTGCTGCCTGGGTACCATCTATGATAATCTGGGCTTTTCCGGCATCATTATATTTTTTCCCTATCCATTTTACCCCTGTGCCCCGGAAGGTACATTCCACATACGAACCAACAGTATTTGTATAATGTATATCTCCGGTTTTTGCCCATGGAACCGAATGAACGATGCCGGATTTTGTTTCCATAACCTCAAACCCTTTTATATTCACCCAATAATCAGGAGAGTTTGTATTTTTTTCTCCAAGCACCGTAATTGTAATTGTATGCCTTCCGGGTGCAAGACCGTCATATTCCCAGGCTAAAGGCACATCTCTAAGCCCCGGGCTTCCGGAATAAAGATCAACAGTATCAATATATACTCCGTCTATTTTTATTGATGCCTTTCCTGCATCATCAAATTTATATGCATTCCATCTTATACCTGTCCCATCGAAGGAATAGCTTGCAGTATTTCCCGCTCCTTTGGTACTCCATGAATACCCGAATTTTTGCCATCCGTCACTGAAGGAAATTGTTGAAGATGGTTCATAAGAGAGCAAAACAGGTCCTCTATATATTGAAGCTTTACCCAGTTCTTCATTTGCACCCTTCCAATAATGCAGGGACATGTCCAAATTGATTTCCACAACATCACCGGCTTGCCATGTTCTATTCAATGTAAGGTACTCACCGGGAGCAACACCCCAAACCGGTGTACCATTCACACTTACGCTTGATGCCTTTGACCAGCCGGGTATGCGGAGCTTCAAAGCAAACTGAACCGGTGATTGCGGTGCTACATCAAGCAATATTTTACCGCTGTTTGGGTAACTCGTTTGCTGGATTAAAGTAACCGGAACATTCTGTACCTTTGATTGCATGGCAGATGGTCCGTACCAATTCAATACAAGGCCCTGGGAATCAGTCATCAAAGCCCAGTCGCTGATCATTCCTATCCCCCTGGCACCGTTTGCACTGCAGCAGCTCAATTTTTCTCCGCCGGGCCTTCTTTGGAAGCTTACGTCATAGTAAGACGATATACGAAAACCATCCGACGGGGTATCATAAGTAAACCCATTCCCTCCGGGCAAAGTAAAACCTATGGCATCATTCATAGCTGTCAATTCAAGCTCATCTGCAACAATAGAATTTCCCGACATACGCAGCATTTCTACGCTCAAAGCCTCCCATGCCACACCTGCACATGTCTCGGAAGCTCTTTCGTCATACGGATTCCCATGAGCACACTCTCCCGACGAAAATCCGCCGCTATTACGGCGGTCATATTGTGCTATGCTCCACCAGAATTTTTCTACTGTCTTCTTATAGTTCTGATTTCCTGTTATATAATAAAGCTCAGCCAAACCGATGATATCATGCAGGCTTTCCCATCTCGGTTTATTGGTCTGGTACATCTCCTTGTTGCTCAATGCCGCATTCACATAATCACCGGC
>JARKQP010000842.1 GCA_029974875.1 Mobilitalea sp. | reverse complement strand
TCGCTGACCTGCCTCTTGCTTTTTGCAAATACAAAGCCAATATAGTCCGGTTGGGCTTTGTTTACCATATCAATATCAACGGGTCTTGAAAGGCCACAGATTTTTATTTTCGCCATAATCCACCTCTGACCGTGTTATTTTTCCCTGTTACTTTCTGCATCACTTTTCTGCATTATCTTTCTCTGTTACTTTCTGTGTCACTTTTCTGCATTACCTTTCCGTGTTACTTTTCTATATCACTTTTTTATGTTACCTTCCCGCGTTACTTTTCTATGTCACCTTCCTGTGCTATTATCCGTGCTATATCTTCCCTGTCCCACGGAGTTCTCTTAACAACTCCTTTTTCTGCGGACTTCTCATCAAGGTCTCGCCAATCAGCACTCCATTAACACCTGCTTTACTCAGCTGTTCAATATCCTGTGCTGTCTTAATCCCGCTCTCTGCAACAAATAGGATATCCTTTGGAACCAGTCCCCTAAGCCTTATGCTGTTGTTTAGATCCACCTCAAAGGTTTGGAGATTGCGGTTATTTACGCCGATGGTCCTGGCTCCGGCATCCATGGCGGAATACACCTCTTGTTCCGTATGTGCCTCCACTAAGGCAGACATTCCCAGCTCATTGCATAGCCTGATATATCGCTTCAAGATTTCCGTATCCAGTAACGTGCAGATAAGCAGCACCGCATCTGCCCCGATAGCCTTCGCTTCATAAATCTGATACTCATCCACAGTAAAATCCTTACGGAGCACCGGTATATGGACCGCAGCACTAATTTGCTTAAGATACTGGTCATCGCCCTTAAAATACTCCGGCTCCGTCAGTACGGAGACCGCGGTTGCGCCTGCGGCTTCATACTCTTTTCCGATCTCTAAGTAGGGAAAATCCTCCGCAATCATCCCCTTGGAGGGTGAGGCCTTCTTAACCTCACAAATAAATGCCATCTGCCCCGGATTCCCGCCGATTGCCCTTTCAAAAGCGAAGGCAGTGCGGCTGTTAAAGCTTTTTACTGTACCGTTCTCATACAGGAGTGATTTTAATTCTTCCAGGGGTAACCGTTCCTTTGCTTTTGCGACCCTGGCTTTAGTGGATTCCGCGATTGTATCAAGTATCATAAGCTAACCTCTTCTTTCTGTAAACCTATGGATATTTTTATTATTTTACTTCCCTCAACCTATGTGCTGCTCATTAGATATTAGATAATTTAATGAATTTATTCAGCTGGTCCAGCGCCTTGCCGCTGTCAATCATATCTGACGCCATCCTGACGCATTCCCTTAGGGTCATATTGTTATAGGTCATATAAAGGCAGACCGCTGAATTTAATAGTACAATGTCCCTCCTTGATCCTTTTTCTCCCTTTAGGATGCCAAGGGCAAGCTCTGCGTTAAAGGCCGGGTCACCGCCAATCAGATCCTCCGGCTTACACAGCTCAAAGCCAAATTGGTGGGGATCTAAGAAAAAGCTGTTTACCTGTCCGTTATTCACTTCACATACGGTGGTCTTCGCACACAGGGTTACCTCATCCAAGCCATCGTGCCCATGGACTACCATTGCCCTCTTTACGCCAAGATTAGCCAGCACCTGGGCCATTGGAGCTACCAGGTTCTCATCATAGACACCCAGCAGCTGCAGGGTCGCATTTGCCGGGCTGGAAAGAGGTCCCAGGATATTAAAAATGGTACGTACCCCCATCTCCTTTCTTACAGGCGCCGCATACCTCATGGAGGAATGGTAAATCGGTGCAAATAAAAAACAGATTCCAATTTCCTTCAGTATTCTCTCGCTCTTTTCAACCGGAATGTCTATCTTCACCCCCAGGGCTTCCAACACATCCGCACTGCCGCACTTACTTGATACACTGCGGTTGCCATGCTTTGCAACAGGGATTCCGGCGGCAGAGATTACCAGGGCGGAAACGGTTGAAATATTAAAGGTAAAGGCCTCATCCCCGCCGGTGCCTACAATGTCAAGGACATCCCCCTCGTGCTGCAGCTTCAGGCCTAAATTTCTCATACTCATGGCGCATGCTGTTATTTCATCAATTGTTTCACCCTTCATGCGGATTGCAGTGATGAAGGAGGCGATCTGGGCGTTGGTTGCATTGCCGCCCATGATCTCATCCATAACTGCTTTCGTCATGTCCAGGGTTAAATCTTCTTTATTTAAAACCATTTTGATTGCCTGCTGAATCATAGTGTCCTCCATTCTATTATTACAATCAACTTTTCTTTATACTGTCCGATGAAAGATTTCTTACTGCCTGATCCGTGCTTTTCCTGGCAGATTTCCCATCCATCATCCCCATATTGTCTTAATTGGTACGTTGGATACCTGATGCCATATCAAATTCACATCCTTCTTGTCCAAGGGTGTATCAAACACATCCCAGAAAGTTTCTTATTATTTTTTCCCCAAAGGGTGTCAGAATTGATTCCGGATGGAACTGAAGTCCATAGATTTCATAATTCCTATGCTGAACCGCCATGATCTCACCGTCATCATCCTCGGCAATCACCAGAAGCTCGTCAGGAAGGGTGTTTTTTTCGGCAATCAGGGAATGGTATCTTGCTGCCTGTATCATCGGCGGCAGACCATGGAAGATCGTAGCACCGTTTGCGATATGGATGCTGCTTTGCTTTCCGTGCATCAGCTTTTTCGCAAGGGTAATGTTTGCCCCGAATACCTCACAGATTCCCTGGTGCCCCAGGCATACCCCAAGGATCGGCACCTCCCCCTTTAGCTCCGCTACTACTGTTTCTAAGATTCCCGCATCCTTTGGATAGCCGGGGCCGGGGGACAGGATAATGTGGGAGGGGTTAAGTGCCCTGATCTCTTCCACCGTCAGCTCGTCATTGCGGACCACCTTGATTTCACTGCCGGTGCTGCCCACCAATTGCACCAGATTATAGGAAAAGCTGTCATAATTATCGATTAATAATACCATTATTCCTCCACCTCGCTCGCCTTCATGATTGCTTCTATTACGGCTTTCGCCTTATTCTCAGATTCCTCATATTCTTTATCCGGGATGCTGTCCGCTACGATGCCGCCTCCAGCCTGGACATATACCTTGCCGTCCTTCTTGACCGCCATGCGGATTGCAATACAGGTATCCATATTTCCGGTAAAATCGATATAGCCGATTGCCCCGCCGTAGATGTCCCGGGGCGCCTTCTCCTGTTCCTCAATGATCTCACAGGCCCTGATCTTAGGAGCGCCGGATAAGGTTCCCGCCGGAAGAATTGCCTCTATGGCATCCAGTGCATCCTTATCAGGGCGGAGTGTGCTGGTAACCTCCGAGGTAATATGCATAATCCTGGAATAGCGCTGGATCTTCATATAATCCGTAACCTTGACGCTTCCGTATTCCGAGATTTTACCCAGGTCATTCCTGCCCAGGTCCACCAGCATGTTATGCTCGGATAATTCCTTTTCATCCGCAAGCAGCTCCGTCTCCAGGGCAATATCCTCTTCCCTGTCCTTGCCCCTTGGCCTGGAACCGGCAATGGGGAAGGTGGATAGGGTTCCTTCCTTTAGCCTGACCAGGGTCTCCGGTGAGGTGCTGATCAGCTGTACATCCTTATTTTGCATGAACACCATGTAAGGGGATGGATTTGTGGTTCTAAGGACCCGGTAGGCATTTAACAGGCTATCCTTGTATTCGGTGGTGAACCTTCTTGAGATTACTGCCTGGAAGATATCGCCGTTCACGATATATTCCTTGGTCTTTTCAACCCTCCTGCAATACTCTTCCTTGGTGACATTGCAGGTAAAGGAGGGCTTACTGCTGCCGTATTGCTTTTGAAACTGCACCGGCTCCGTGATAAAACGGGTTAAGGCTTCAATGTCGGAAACTGCCTTACCGTAGTTTTCTAATATTTTATCCGTCTTCATATTAACGACAATGCATATTTTTTGCTTCAGATGGTCATATGCAATAACCTTATCAAACAGCATTAAATCAAAATCATTGAATTCACTGCCCTGAAGCTTTAATACGGGCTCCGCATAACCGATCATCTCATAGGAAAAATATCCGACCAGCCCGCCGGTAAAGGGCGGCATTCCCTCCAGCCTTGGGGATTTATAATCCTCCAGCAGCTTTCTTAATACCTCAAAGGGCTTATCACTCTTAACTACCTGCTTTTCGCCGTCTTCGATGGTAACCTCTTTATTTTTACAGGTCACATGGATAACCGGGTTAAACCCCAGAAAGGAATATCTTCCCCATTTCTCACCGCCTTCCACACTTTCCAGAAGGTAGTACCGCTCGCTGATCTGGGATATCTTCCGCAGTAAGGTAATTGGTGTAATGATGTCAGCGTAGATTTCCTTGCAGATCGGTATGATGCTGTAGTCTTTTGCCAATGTCTCGATTGCATTGCAGCTTGGTGTAATCATGTTAAATCACCTTATTTTTCACTGATGGATGAAAAATTCCTTTCTTTTCATTTTAACCTAGAGTTGCTAAACCCGTAACCTTTTGATTTTGAATCTATATCAGAGACTGCCCCGGGCAGTGGTGAAACCGTAGAAAGCGTTGGAATACAGGTAATAAAAAAAGACTTCCATCCCTGTAATTTACAGGGACAAAAGCCTTAACTTCTGCGGTACCACCCGGTTTGATGTATAAAACATCCTCTCATCTTGCATACCATCATATGCACCCCTTTGATAACGGATGGGGTTCCCGTAAGCGCCTACTTTTACGTCCACTCTGAACGAATTTCAGGCTTCCCTCGCAAGTCCATTCGGAATAATTCTTGTAACCGCATTCCCACCTCCAGCGGCTCTCTGTGTACAACCAATTAATCTTACTTCTCTTGCTCAACGGTTTTTTATATTAAACGCATTATAACAACGGACAGAGTTCCTTGTCAAGTAAATTTTATGCATTATTAATTTTTATATAATCACCGCCCTTCTGTACTACATACTCCCCGCTCCGTAGCTGAGGAAAATCACGAATTCTTCCGGATATATATTTTTAATGCTTTACTTGCTAAAAACAGCACGTATATTACTCCTATAGCTAACGCTATCATTATTCCATAAACAAGTATGGTTAGTAATGAAAAAAAAGCCATTGTACCTGCCATCTTATAATTCCCCCTTTATTTGAGCTAAGATTTAATAATTAAAACGTTGTTGCAAACAATTATATAATAAATACATGGTAATATTATACATTATATATCCATTCAAAATCAATATTTTTACCGTAATTAAATCCAGATTTAAAAATGGGATTAAGACCGGCATCCAATTTCACCACTATATAAGCAAACAGGTTAATAGTTGACAGCACTAGGCAAATAAGTTATATTTATAACACTTGGAAAGCGGCAGGAAACATGGATAAAGGAAGTACAAATCTAGATAATTTTAATTTGCCGCAAGGCTTAATCCCTGCTGACCAGGCTTCAATGAGTTTGTAACCTGTGCGTAAGCTGATACTTTGGAACGCATTTTTATATCATTATACAATTCGAATAAGGAGAATGAAATTATGTCAAAAAAAGTTGCAATTCTTATGGGAAGCGACAGCGATCTTCCTATCGTGAAGGGTGCCATCCAGACGCTGAAGGACTTTGATATCCCAGTTGAGGTCCATGTCATGAGTGCCCACCGTACACCACAGCTTGCATGTGATTTTTCTTCCAGCGCCAGGGAAAAGGGCTTCGGGGCAATTATCTGTGCGGCCGGTAAAGCTGCCCACCTTGCAGGTATTATTGCTGCCCACACTACTCTTCCTGTCATTGGAATCCCGGTTAAATCCTCCACTTTGGATGGCCTCGATGCACTGCTTGCGACCGTCCAGATGCCAAAGGGTATCCCCGTTGCTACCGTGGCAATTGACGGTGCCGATAATGCGGGTATTTTAGCAGCCCAGATGCTGGCAATTACTGATGATGAGCTTAGCGCAAAGCTGTCAGAGATGAAAAAGGCTATGGTAGATGAGGTCGTTGCCAAGGATGAAAAGCTTCAGGCAGAGCTGAATAAATAGCCGGATCTGCTTATATTTTATTTACATAAAAAGGCCACATATTCTGTGGCCCGTGGGCACGGTGTCCGTATTTGGCCGCCGTGCCCTATTTTTATATCCACTTGTCAATGCAGCTTGCCGCACTGGTTCACCTGATAATTTCCTGTACCCGGCCAACCTGTCCGTCTTCCAGCATCACTTTGATTCCACGTGGATGGAAGCTGCTCTTTGTCAACAGCTTCGCCACTACGCCCTCCGTCAGCCTGCCAGTTCTCTGGTCTGCCTTGAGGACAATTCTTACTTTTGTGCCAACGCCCACATCGGCTCGATTTTGTCCGTCCATAAACTCTCCTTGTAGCGCCTTTTGGCACTTCTCCTGATTCCTTATTTCTTTTCCACTGCGACCCAGATCTCACAGGTATAGTCGGGGCTGTCCACATCAGCCGACGGGTACGCTTCAAAATCCGTGCCGCCGCAGGGCTGATACTCGCTTGCGGGAAAGAACTCGCTATAAATCTGCTGATACAGCTTGTTGAACGCTTCCGGCATTGTTCCCACACACTTGAATACCACATAGGTATGCGCCGGTATTTCCTCTACGGTAAACTCCTTTTCCGTAACCGGGGCGCCGTTATAGTGAGCGCCGATGGCGTAGGGGAAATTTGTATCGGTAGCATCCCTGCCAAAGCTTGCGCCGACGATACACCCGTCAAAAGTATTGTTCTTCGGAATGTACTTACACAGCGCCGGGATTGTTCCGTCTGTTCCGCACTGCCGCCAGAAATCGGATATTTCCGCGGTGGTCAGTTCTTTCTTGCAGGACACGCCGATCTTTTTGCAGACAATTTTGAATGCATCCTTTGTTTCAATTCTGTAATCCATCATATTTCCTCCGTCTAAAATTAGTTTTACAGAGAGACGGGAAAAGGATTTGAGATTGGCTCCGCTTCGTGCCTGCGATGGAGATACTCCATGAAACCGTGTAAAAGCGCGGCTGAAGCTTTCCTGGGTGTCATAGCCATATTTCACGGCGATATCCAGTATCCGTATGTCCATCGCCGCAAGTTCGCTTCCGGCAAGGGAAAGCCTCCTCATACGGATATAATCTCCGAGCGTAAATCCGCAGAGAATGCTGAACACCCGCTGGAAATGAAAGCTTGACGAATACGCCTGCTTCGCAATTTCACAAAAGTCCAGCTCCTCGGTGATATGCGCTTCCACATAATCGACCGCCTTCTGTATTCCGCTGATCCAATCCAACTTTGCGTACCTCCTCTCTGTATGAACATATTATACGGAAAGACGATTTTTATCGCTTGACATTTTGTGCGGAGCAGTGTCACCGCAAATGCTTATACTACAGTTTGCCTATCTCAATCAGCGAACGTGCCCGGAGCAACGCAAGACCGCTGACGAATATTACCATGCCAGACGCAATCAACAGCCACTCAATCCGTACCAAATCACCCAAGGGTCCGAATACAACCATTCCGAGCGGCATTGCCAACCCACTGAACATCATCATCACGCTGAATACGCGCCCCATTTTGTCCGGCTCGATTTTGCTCTGGAGCAGCGTCATACTCGGCGTGTTGAACAACGGCATTGTAACACCGCAGATGAGCATTACGCCTAAATACACCCAAAAATACGGCACTACACCGAGCAGAAAACCTGTCAAACCAAACAGAGCACAAGCCATAACAATAGTGTGCGCCTTATTTTTGAAACCGCCCCACACAGAAATCAATATG
>JARKQP010000819.1 GCA_029974875.1 Mobilitalea sp. | reverse complement strand
TGGTTTACATACCCTGTGAGCTGCTCCAGGTGGACTCCCTTGTTACCGGCGTATGTGTGCTGTTGGCGGCAATGCCGGCAGGGGCAACCACCAGCATTCTTGCCTCAAAGTATAATGGGGATGCTGAATTTGCTACGAACCTGGTGATCGTTTCGACCTTGGCCTCCCTGGTGACTACCCCTATCTGGAGCGCCATTTTATTGTAACAGGAGTGTACGGGGAAGCCCTCTGTCTTCATCCTTGTAAAGTAATCCATGGGGATTACAAAAGAGGACAGTGGGTGTAATGGATACAGGCTGGATAATAATATAGGTTTCGATAAAAGTAAATTGCTGATGTCTGAGAGCATCATAAATAAAGGAGAGGATCAGAATGTATCAGACGGTTATTGATATTAAAAACAGTGTCCAGGGTGACACCTTAAGGAAGCTGCAGTTCCTTGTTGAAAATGCATTTTCTAACAGGGCAGGAAAAGTAGCGAATGTTAGTAATGAGCCGCACCGCTTTGTGTTTGAAGGTGATGAAAATGATTATGGTTGCCTGGAGGTTGGCATGCTTACCTTAAAAAGAATAGAATCATTTTTAGAGTATGTAAACTCCTGGAAATGGATTGAGGATGACCCGGACGAATGCTGTGATATGCTCAGGGTTTTTTCTACTCCGGTCAGGTAAGCGGTATGGCTTAATGTCTGCATGCGTGATTGTCGACAGACTAATATTGGGAAAGAGCATAATAGGAACCATGTTTTTGATCAAAGTGCGGACATACCAACGAGGGAAGAGCTTAAACTTAAAAAGGATACTAACGGGGTTATGGAAGAAGTGCTTTATGGAATGCCGAATCAGGAGGATGAATAAGCAGACCAGCTTTTTATGAGGATGATTTTAATTCAAAAGCTTGCGTCTCCCCGTCGATAACGATGGTGACCTCGATAATCTCATCCTCATTGATAAGGGCAGTATTTTTCCCGGCTGATTCCAAAGTAAATATTTTGCTGGAGATGGCATCATTTTCGTCGTAATGGTTTACCCGTTTACTCCCGCCGGCATGGGTTTTATAGGAGATTTCTATATCCCTTACAGAGGCGAGATCAGATAGTTCTCCCTTATAGGCCACAGTAAGCACTTCGCTGGATTCGCTCTCTGCCCTTAAGGTGCCATCATTAGTCTTTGTAA
>JARKQP010000792.1 GCA_029974875.1 Mobilitalea sp. | reverse complement strand
GCCGGTGCTGTCGGTGCAGCAGGTGCTACCGGCGCTACCGGTGCTACCGGATCTGTCGGCCCTACTGGTGCTGTTGGTCCTGTCGGCGCTACCGGCGCTACCGGTGCCACAGGCGCTACTGGTGCTACCGGCATCACAGGTGCTACCGGCGCTACTGGTGCCACCGGTGCTACCGGAACCAATATTACCGACACAAGCGGCTTTGCAGCCAACACAACCGGCGCTACAATTACCGTAGCAGTTGCCGGAACCCTGGTACCTCTTCCCAGTGCCCAAGTACTGTCTCCGGATATTACGGCGAATGGGACCGATGATACCTTTACTATTGTACCAGCAGGAAGGTACCGTATGTCATATAATGTGAATACTACTGCGGGACTAATTCTTGGCACACGGCTAATTATCAATGGGGTAGCTAATGTAGCTTCCACTGTTATACCGCTGCTAAGCTTATCCAGTTATTCCAATGAGATCATAGTTGATATTCCGGCAAGCACTACGGTATCACTTCAATTATTTGGTTTAACCGGAGCAGCCGTATTATTGGGAAGCTCTGCCGGTGCCTCCCTGATGATGATCCGGCTTAGCTAGAAGGAGGGGATAGATATGTCACAGCCTAGTTTTCCGACCATAAGTCCTCCTCTGACCAGAGGGGATTCCATTAACCAGATTATCTCCTCCATCGCACTGGAGGAGCTCGGCATAAGCCATGTTTTAAATGCCGAGGGGGAAAAGCTGCAATTTTTGCTTGGAACACTGCCCGGATTAACGGGTGGAACTCCAACCTATGAAGATTTAATCAATGCCAATGACAGTGTCCAGGACATGGTAAATGCTACCCTGGAAAACCAAATGATACTAAACGCAAAAATGGCCTTAGCGCTCAATGCACCAGTAATACAGGGCGTAACCGGGGCAACTGGCGCTACCGGCCCCACAGGTCCTGCTACAGGAGCTACCGGGGCTACCGGAGCTGCCGGTACCACTGGCGCTACTGGCTCTACCGGCCCTACTGGGGCGCTCGGTCCTGTGGGAGCTGCTGGACCTGATGGCCCTGCCGGGACTGCGGGTGCAGCCGGGGCTCTCGGAGTAACAGGTCCTGATGGGCCTACCGGCCCCACCGGCGCTACCGGCGCTACCGGTGCCACTGGTGCTGCCGGAAGTATTGGCCCCACAGGTCCCGACGGGCCTTCCGGGGCAACTGGCGCTACCGGCGCTACCGGGACTGACGGAGTTACCGGCCCTACCGGCGCAACGGGTGCTACTGGCCCTACCGGCCCTACCGGCGCTATGGGTCCTAACCTGACTTCTACCGCCGGGTTTGCAGCCAATACCTCTGGTACTGTAATCACCGTGTTAATTGGAGGCACGAATATTCCGCTGCCCAATGCCCAGCTATTCTCAGCGGATATCGTTCCAAATGGGGCAAATACTATTTTTACGGTCAATACCTTTGGCCGCTACCGGATTTCCTACCACATCAATACGACCGCATCACTGCTCATGGGATCACGGCTAATGATAAACGGTGCCGCTAATACGGCATCTACCATAAATCCCGCGATAACAACGTCAAACTATTACAATGAAATAGAAATTGACTTAGGTGTCGGAGCAACCATATCCCTGCAAATGTTTGCAACCATTCTCGGATTGGCAACCTTATTGAATGGTGGAGCAGGTGCTTCCTTAATGATTATCCGTTTAAGCTAAATAATAGCTGGCATACCAAAGGGGCTGCTGCAGAATTATCCTTCCATTAGGAGCGCGGATAGCTTTGCAGCGGCCTTTAAACCTGGCAAAGGCCAGGATGACAGGAGAAAGTGGAGAAATCATCAATAAAGGTGGCTATTTATTATTAGAGAGGAAGTGAGTTTAATATGTCTATGCCTAATTTTCCGGTAATCAGCCCGCCGCTCACACGGGAGGATGCCGTGAATCAGATACTAGCCTCTATTGCCCTAGAGGAACTGGCTTTAAGCCATATCATCAATGCAGAGGGCGAGAAGCTCCAGTATATTATAGGAACCCTTCCCGGTATCAGCGGGCCGCCTGCAACCGTGGAGGATGTACTTGCCGCCAATGATAGCGTAAGGTCAATGCTGGACTCCATTGTCCAGAATCAACTGGTATGCAGGAATAAAATGCAAAGTGCGCTGGAATCCTCAGGGCAGGGAGCTACCGGCCCTACAGGAGCCACTGGCCCTACAGGTGCTACGGGTGCCACCGGCTCTACGGGTGCCACTGGCTCTACGGGCGCTACTGGTCCTACGGGAGAAGTTGTTTTGGCTTATGGATCTTTAAGAGGAGCTAGCGTAGAGATACCTGGAGCAACATTCACTCCCGTACCATTTAGTATCGTTGGTCCCTTGTCATCTACTATCACAGTAAGCCTGTCCGGCAATGAATTAGTGGTAGGAGAAAACGGAATTTATCAAATAACCATATCCATTAACGCTGAAGCCACTGTTAATCCTGATCCGGACCAACCATATTTAAACGCTATTATCACTGTCAATGGTATACCCATTTTTGGCGATACCACTACGTTTTTTAAGATAGCTAACAGAAGCAGTTCATCCTTTGTCGTGCAAGCCTCCTTAACAGCAGGAGATGCAGTAGGCGTAAGTATTATTACAGATTTTCCTGTTTTAGGTTATATGAACCGTTCTTTAACTATTGTTCAGTTAAGTAATTAAAGGTTCTTCCATACTAATAGGGCAAAATTAATATATTCGCTTAAGTATATTGTAACAAACGGCTGCTATGCCAAAGCGGGCTGCTACAGAATGATCCTTCCAGCAGGAAAGAAGGATAGCCTTGCAGCAGCCCTTAAATTTGTTATTGTTTCTTTAAATACACCGCAACAGCCTTCCAATTCTCTCTTGGCTTATAGCTTAAGCGGTTCCCGGCAAGCGTAACCTCCTCCATCCTATCCGAATAGATTTCATCTATCCTATAATTGCTATCCTCCGGCAGCACAATACTGCATTCATAGCCTGGGCTTTTGTCAAACACGTGGAATACCGCATAAGCATCGCCCTTGTCAGCGTACCGCAATATTCCCTGCCAGCCCTGGGGATGCCGGTAGCTTGTTATCTCTGTCCCAAACCACTCCGTATGACCATCCCGTATGATCGGGGCAATCCTTTTATAAAATGCGATTCCAGCCTTGACCACCTTCCACTGCCCTTCATCTAAGCCGGTCACATCCCCTGACAGGCACATTCTTCCTAAGAATGTATTTGCCATGGAATAGGCAATCCGTTTCAGGTCGTCCTCCTTGCGGATCACTGCCCAGATCTGGCTCTGGCGCGGCAGGATTACCCGGTGGAGATTCGCTGCGATAATGGGGATTTCCCTGCATTCATGGGCGTCAGAGAAGGATGCCATACTACAGCTCCTCATCATAAGGGGCTCCAGCCGGTGCCCCCCGGAAGCACAATTTTCCAGAATAATCCCGGGAACCTCCTCCTTCACCTTCCCTATAAAATCATAGGCCGCCTCCAGGTTTTGGCGAAGCCCTTCTCCGATGGACTCTGCACCGTCACAGCCCAGGCCGATGGTGTCATTATAATCGATTTTCATATATTCAATGCCATATCTTTTCAGCAGCCCGATGACCTTTTCCGATAAATACTCTTTTACCCATGGATCGCGCATATCCCAAAAACGTCTCATGGACGTGGTCAATACCTTACCGTCCCTTTTTAAAAGGTGCTCTTCCAGCTGGTAGGCCTTTGATGCAGACCCTACATTCTCAATCTCAAACCAGATGCCCGGCTTCATCTTATGTGCTTTAATCAGATTAACGGTCTGCTCCAGCCCCTCCGGAAATAATGCTTCGGATATCTGGTAATCTCCCATGGCTATGTCCCAGGGAACGCCCTCTTCCTTATACCAGCCGCAATCGATTACAAAATATTCAATTCCCAGATCCTTAATCACCTCCAATATCCCTGTGATATTTTCATGGGATGGACACCCCCAGGTTGTACAATATTCATTAAACATCACCGGTAAATGTTGTTCGCTCTCCGGCAGGCTATTGCAGCAACGGTCTGAGCTTCTTGTTAATCTTTGGGAGATCCGGTCCACTCCTCCTGTGCATACGGTCAGGATCGCCGTAGGTGTGGTAAAGCTATCACCAGGCGCAATGGTTTTCATCCAATGCCCAAACTCCCGGTCTGCCAAGCCCCCGGATATGGATACCCCATCATCCTTGCGGTAAACCTCCATTTGCCAGGAAGCATTGTGGGCCAGCTGTGCCCCCCATAATACGCCGTTCCTG
>JARKQP010000780.1 GCA_029974875.1 Mobilitalea sp. | reverse complement strand
CGCCCCAGTGGCTGCAGATAGACCTTGGAGGTTTATATAGTATAAGTAAGATTCAACAGAGTTTCGCTGAAAATGATCTTTGGAAATTTATGATAGAAGGATCGGTAAATTCTACCGAATGGGCGGTTCTCATTGATAAGACAACAGGTGCTGCGGGTAAAACCTTCAGCGAAAGTGTAAATGGGATATACAGGTATATAAGGCTTATTGCTTTAAGCTCCGCATCAGGTTATCCGGCTTCCAGTACCGGATTTGCAATTACCGGTTCCGATGCCGGCATAAACATAGCGGAAAACATGCCGGTATTTTCATCCTCCAGCCTGATTAATTACGGTGCGGAAAAGGCCGTAGACGGCAATACATCAACTTATTGGAGTGCATCGGACTCTTCATATCCCCAGTGGCTTGTGGTGGATTTTGGGAAACCTTCCGTCATAACGTGTGTAGAGCAGGTGTTTAAGAGCTTTGATATATGGAAATTTAAAATTGAAGGCTCAGAGGATAAAGAAAACTGGACAATGCTCCTTGATAAAACTTCAGGGGATGAGGGGCATGATTTTATTCATAATGTAAATGCCGTATGCAGATATGTGAGGCTTACGGTGACAGGATCGGCGGGTGGAAATGCCGCATGCAGCTGCGAGTTTAAGGTATATGGCTTCTATAGCTTGACTTTGCCTGAAAAGGGTGAAGTGCACGGAATACCTGTTGAGAAAAACCTTGCTTTTGGAGTTCCGGCATCCACATCGTCATTTAAAGCCGGGTTTGCTCAGGAGAAAGCTGTGGACGGCAATGAGTCCACTTACTGGCAGGCCGGCAGTGCAGCTATGCCTCAGTGGCTTATGCTTGATCTGGGCAATACCTGTATAATAAATAGAGTCGAGCAGTCCTTTGCTTGCGAGGACACCTGGAAATATAAGATAGAAGGCTCCAGTGACAAGGTGAGCTGGATTATGCTGATGGACAAAACTGAGGGAATAAGCGGCAGGACTTTTACACAGGCTGTGAAGGCCGGCTGCAGATATATAAGGCTTACGGTCATAGGCTCAGCCGGAGGAAATGAGGCTTGCAGCAGTTCATTGAAAGTATTTGGTCTGGGTTCACCCATTAAAGCGAAATGGTGGGAAAATCAATCGGGAGTTATAAGGTATTATGTGAAGCTGTATAATGTTGCTCTTAATTCCATAGCAAGTCAGCTGGATACTTTAAAATCCCGCGGCTATGAGATTATTGAGATCATGGCTCCGTATGAAGGACCCAATGATGTATGGGCGGGCCTTGGTGCTACCAATAATTACAATATAGACCCCAGCATTGGTACTGTAGAAGATTTAAAAAATCTTGTAGACCAGTGTCATGCAAGGGGTATGAGACTGATTTTCTTCGGTAATGTAGGGTATGCACGTGATACGGCTCCTTTCTTCCTGAAGGCCTGTGATGACCACAGGAATAATGTATACAGCAAGGAGCGCATGTGGTTCCATTTCAGCCCTACGGGCGGGGACAGATGGTACTGGAGCGACAGGGCCAATGCGTATTTCTATGCATACTGGGGCTCAAGCATAC
>JARKQP010000773.1 GCA_029974875.1 Mobilitalea sp. | reverse complement strand
TCCGGTATCGGTAATAAAAGCTGCTGAGGAACTGGCCGCTGAGGCGTTTGGTGCAGATGCAGCTTTTTTTATGGTGGGCGGAACGACTGCGGCAGTCCAGGCAATGATTATGTCCACCTGTAAAGCAGGGGACAAGATCATTATGCCTAGGAATGTACACCGCAGCTCCATTAACGCCCTGGTAGTCTGCGGAGCCATCCCGGTATATGTAAACCCGGGAGTTAACCACCAATTAGGGATTCCCCTTGGAATGTCGGTTTCTGATATCGGGTCTGCGATCCTCGGGAATCCGGATGCCAAGGCAATCCTGGTAAATAATCCGACCTATTATGGTATTTGCTCTAATTTGAAGGAGATAGTGAAGCTTGCCCATGACCACGGCATTAAGGTTCTGGTAGATGAGGCACATGGCGCACATTTTTACTTCGGGGAGGACATGCCGGTCAATGCAATGGCTGCGGGCGCGGATATGGCGGCCGTCAGCATGCATAAAACCGGGGGTTCCCTGACCCAAAGCTCCTTCCTGATTTGCCAAAATGATGTGGATCCGGGCTATGTAAGACAGATCATCAACCTGACACAGACCACCAGCGCCTCGTACCTGCTGCTTTCCTCCTTAGATATCGCGAGAAAGCATATGTATCTGCACGGCAAGGAAATTGTGGCAAAGACCCTGGAGCTGGCGGAATATGCGCGGGCAGAGATTAATAAAACCGGCGGATATTATGCATTTTCCTCAGAATTAATTGATGGCGATACGGTTTTTGATTTTGACCGGACAAAATTGTCGGTGAATACGGCGGAAATTGGACTGGCAGGCGTAGAGGTCTATGACCTGCTCAGGGATGAATATGGGATCCAGGTAGAATTCGGGGATATGGGCAACCTGCTTGCTGTTGTCTCCGCAGGAGACAGGGCCTTTGAAATCGAGCGCCTTATTTCAGCCCTGTCGGAGATTAAGAGGATCTATGGCAAGGATAAGGTCGGCATGCTAAACCATGAATACATTGACCCGGAGGTGGCGGTGACACCGCAGGAAGCCTTCTATCACGCAAAGGAGTCCGTTTTACTGAGGGAAGGAATCGGCCATATCTCAGGAGAATTTGTTATGTGCTATCCTCCGGGCATTCCGATTCTGGCACCCGGTGAGCGCATCACAAAGGATATTATTGAGTATATTATCTATGCAAAGGAGAAGGGCAGTTCCTTAACCGGACCCCAGGATATGGCTGTTGAGCATATTAATATCATTGACTTTTAACAACGGGAACCCTTATGGTTCCCCCCAAGGAAAGGCATAGGTTTTCATATGGAGCTATGGTATTCGGAACATCATACGGAGCATGTACGGTTTTCATTAAAGGTGAAAAGGGAGCTGTTTAACCAGCAAAGCGATTTCCAGCATGTATCGATCATTGATACGAATGAATTTGGAAGGGCACTTACGCTGGACGGCTGCCTGATGGTGACAGAAAAGGATGAATTTATCTACCATGATATGATTGTCCATGTTCCTATGGCTACCAACCTGGACATTAAGAGGGTTCTGGTCATTGGAGCCGGGGACGGCGGTACGATCCGGGAGCTTACCAGGTATGAAGGCATTGAAAGCATTGACATGGTTGAAATTGATCCGCTGGTGGTGGAGGCCTGTAAGGAGCATCTCCCCCAGACGGCCTGTAAGCTGGATGACCCCAGAGTCCATATTTTCTATGAGGACGGATTAAAATTTGTCCGCCGCAAGGAAAAGGAATACGACCTGATCCTTGTGGATTCCACAGATCCCTTTGGGCCGGGAGAGGGACTGTTTACAAAGGAATTCTACGGCAACTGCTATAATGCGCTAAAGGATAAGGGCATCCTGGTGAACCAGCATGAGAGCACTTATTATGAAGCATATGTAGAGGCCATGAAGCGTGCCCACCAAAGAATTAAGGAGACCTTTCCCATTGCGGAGGTATACCAGGCACATATTCCTACCTATCCTTCCGGCTATTGGCTCTTCGGCTATGCCTCCAAGCATTATGATCCGTTGAAGGATCTAAAGGAGGAGCAGTGGAATGCCCTGGGGCTGAAAACAAAATACTATAATACAAAGCTTCATCAGGGTTGCTTTGCACTTCCAAACTATGTAAAGGAGCAATTAAATGAAGAGGAATAGAAATGTCCACACCTTTATCGGGTGTGACCATGAATATGAGGAAAGCGAAATTGTACTGTTTGGCGCGCCCTTTGATGGGACAACCTCTTACCGGCCCGGTACCAGGTTTGCGAGCCCGGCAATCCGCAATGAAAGCTATGGGATCGAGACCTATAGTCCCTACCTGGACAAGGATTTGCTGGACATCAAGGTATTTGATGCCGGGGATCTGGAATTTGGCTTCGGTAATACGGAGAGGGTATTACAGGTCATTGAAGAAATGACGGAGAGTATCCTTAAGGATGACAAAAAGCCCCTGATGATTGGCGGAGAGCATCTGGTTACCCTCGGCAGCGTCAGGGCAGCGGTGAGGACATATCCTGACCTCCATATCATTCATTTTGATGCCCATGCAGATTTAAGGGAGGATTACCTTGGGGAAACCCTATCCCATGCCAGTGTCATGAGACGCTGCCATGATATTGTAGGTGACGGACGGATTTATCAGTTCGGCATCCGCAGCGGGGACAGGGAGGAATTCTTATGGGCGAAGGAGCATGTGTTCACGCAGAAATTCAATTTAGACGGAATAGGGGCTGTCTGCCAGGCACTGAAGGACAAGCCGGTCTACCTGACCATTGACCTTGACGTCCTTGATCCTTCCGTATTTCCTGGAACAGGTACTCCTGAAGCAGGAGGTGTCACTTTTATGGAGCTGACGGGAGCCTTGAAGCAGGTATTCCAGTTAAACATTGTAGCGCTGGACATGAATGAGCTGTCCCCGGTATATGACCAAAGCGGGGCCTCCACTGCCCTGGCCTGCAAGCTGCTGAGAGAGCTGCTGCTTCAATTTTAATTTTCAGTTTGGTTAATTTCCAAATATAAATTACTATCATTTTTCATTAATACATTTTCACTAAATATATGATTTCATAGGAGGAAAAAGCATGAGTAGAGCATTGATTATTGGCGCCGGAGGCGTTGCGGGTGTGGTAGTCCATAAATGTTGTCAAAATTCTGAGGTATTTGAGGAGATCTGCATTGCCAGCAGAACCGTTTCCAAGTGTGAGGCATTAAAAGCCCAGGTAGAAGCAAAGGGCTATAAAACAAAGGTTACAACCGCAAGCGTGGATGCAGATAACACGGAAGAGGTCATCGCCTTAATTAATTCCTATAAGCCCCAGATTGTAATTAACGTGGCTCTTCCCTACCAGGATTTAACCATTATGGAAGCCTGTCTGGCAACTAAGGTAGATTATCTGGATACGGCAAACTACGAGCCGAAGGACACAGCAAAATTTGAATACAGCTGGCAGTGGGCTTACCGGGAGAGATTTGAAAAAGCCGGTATTACCGCAGTTCTTGGCTGCGGCTTTGATCCGGGTGTGACCGGCGTATTCTCCGCTTATGCCTTAAAGCATTATTTTGACGAGATCCATACCCTGGATATTCTGGATGCCAATGCGGGAGACCATGGTTATCCCTTTGCCACTAACTTTAATCCTGAGATTAATATCCGTGAGATCACTGCGCCTGGCAGCTATTTTGAGAACGGGCAGTTCCATGAGACGGAGCCGCTGGAGATTAAGAGGGTCTATAATTTCCCGGAGATCGGACAAAAGGACATGTACCTATTACATCATGAGGAAATGGAATCCCTGGCTCTTAACCTGCCTGGAATTAAGAAGATCCGCTTTTTCATGACCTTCTCTGAAAAGTATATCACCCATCTGAGGGTGCTTGAGAACGTAGGCATGACCTCCATTGAACCTATTGACTTTGAGGGACAAAAGATTATTCCATTACAGTTTTTAAA
>JARKQP010000698.1 GCA_029974875.1 Mobilitalea sp. | reverse complement strand
GACGAGGTGAAAAGATCCTTTGGGCGCGGACAGGACGGGAAGAATACCCGCAATAATAACTCTTGGAACAACCATCAGTCCTGGAAGGTAAGCGATGGCCAGAACAGCCAGAGCGGATCCGCACAAAATGGAGCTTCACAGAACGGAGCCGCACAAAATG
The DNA here is from genome assembly GCA_029974875.1 of Mobilitalea sp. The sequence goes on along the minus strand of JARKQP010000698.1, from coordinate 11,560 downwards.
GAGCCTCACAGAACGGAACCTCACAGACAGGGGAAGCAGGCCACGGCTACCAGGGTAATCAGTACGGCCCACGGAACAGGAGGGCACAGGAGGCATACCGGCAAAACTATAATAATACAAGGGATTACAGGAATAATACGGGAAATTATAACTCAGCAAATTACAATACAGGAAGTTATAATACAGGGAATTATAATACAGGGAGCTATAATACAGCAAACCAAAACAAAGCAAATTATAACAAAGCAAATCATAACAGGGCAAATTATAACTCAGGAAACTATAACTCAGCGAATTACAATGCAACAAATTATAACAGGAACCAGCCCGTTACCAGACCGGTGAAGCACACGGTGCCGGTTGGACAAGTTGCAGGCACCCTGTTTACAGTATTCGGAGCCCTGGGGAGTACCGCTTTTGGAATTGCGGCAGGTGTGCTGGCCCTAATCGGATATGTTATTGGAAACGGTATTTTATTTTCTATTGCCTACGGGTTGCTGCCTTGCTTTATCGCCTGCTTGGGATTATCCATAAACGGAAGAAGGATCCGGAAGCGGTTAAAGCGGTTCCAGCGCTATATCGGACAAATGCGTGGACGTAATTACTGCCTGATTAAGGATTTCTCTTCATCCACCGGGCGGAGCGTAAGATATACGGTAAAGGATATTCAGAAGATGATTGCAATCGGCATGTTTCCAGAAGGCCATCTGGATGACAAGAGAACCTGCTTTATGTTAAATGGTGAAAGCTACCAGCAGTATCTGAATCTGCAGGAAAATATGCGGATGAAGAGCATGGAAGGACAGGCAGTGGAGCAAGGACGGTCCATGGAAGAAGACGGGGCAAAGAAGGATTCGCTGGATCCGGTAATCCGTAAGGCCATTGATGAAGGCCGTGAGTTCGTGCAAAAGATCAGGCATGCCAATACGGCAATTCCTGGAGCGGAAATCACACAGAAGCTGGACAGGCTGGAAGCTGTCACAGGAAGAATCTATGATTATGTAGAGGCTCATCCGGAAAAGTTCCCTGAAATAAAGAAATTTACGGAGTATTTCCTGCCGACGACCTTAAAGCTGTTGGATGCCTACAAGGATTTAGATGCCCAGCCCGTGGCGGGTGGGAATATCTTAACAGCGAAGAAGGAGATAGAGGATACGCTGGATACCATTAACCTGGCCTTTGAGAACCTGCTGGACGGTCTTTTTGAGGATGCGGCCATGGATATTTCCACGGATATCTCAGTACTGCAGACCATGTTCGCCCAGGAAGGGCTAACCGAGAAGAATATTAAAATAAAATAGATGGGAGATATCAGCAATGAATAATGAAATGCCAACCTTGACCTTTGAACCATTTGAAGAAGTGCCCGTACCGGGAGAGTTATTAGCGGGAATACCCGGCAAGGACAATGCCCAGCTTGAAAAACCGGCCCTTGATGAAAGTACCCTGACACCGGAAGAGAAAAAGATGGTGGATAATTTCGCGGCGCAGATTGATTTAACGAAATCGAGCCAGATCCTCCAGTACGGCGTGGGAGCACAGAAAAAAATAGCGGACTTTTCCGAGTCTGCCCTCGGTAACGTAAAAACAAAGGACCTGGGTGAGATAGGGGAAATGCTTTCCGGCGTTGTAACCGAATTGAAGAGCTTTGAGGTTGATGAAGAGGAAAAAGGAATTTTTGGCTTTTTTAAAAAGTCCTCCAATAAGCTTACGGCCCTGAGGTCAAAATATGACAAGGCAGAAGTGAATATCAACAAGATTATAGGGGCGCTGGAGGCAAACCAGATCCAGCTCCTTAAGGATATCGCCATGCTGGATAAAATGTATGAGCTTAATAAGGTATATTTCAAGGAGCTTTCCATGTACATCCTGGCCGGTAAAAAGAAGCTGGCAAAGGTAGAGGCAGAGGAATTGCCGGTGCTTATGCAGAAGGCGGCAGCCAGCGGACTGCCGGAGGATGCGCAGGCGGTTAATGACATGACTGCCATCTGCAACCGTTTTGAGAAGAAGATCCATGACCTGGAGCTGACCAGAATGATATCAATTCAGATGGCTCCCCAGATCCGCCTGGTTCAGAGCAATGATACTATGATGGCTGAGAAAATCCAGTCCACCATTGTAAATACGATTCCCCTTTGGAAAAGCCAGATGGTGCTGGCTCTTGGTGTTACCCACTCCAGCCAGGCTGCAAGAGCCCAGCGTGAAGTGACGGATATGACCAATGAGCTCTTAAGAAAGAATGCAGAAACCCTCAAAATGGCTACCATAGAGACAGCCAAGGAGTCTGAGCGTGGAATTGTTGATATTGAGACACTCCGTATTACCAATGAATCCCTGATCTCAACTCTTGATGAGGTGCTCCGGATCCAGACAGAAGGCCGCCAGAAGAGAAAAGAAGCAGAGGTTGAGCTGAACCGGATTGAGGTAGAGCTAAAGAAGAAGCTTCTGGAGATGAAAGGGTAAGCCTCCTTCCATAAGGAGCTTAGGCTTAAGGGTATGAAAAAGCTGGTAGTCGGAATATTGGCCCATGTAGATGCAGGAAAGACAACGCTGGCGGAGAGCCTCCTGTATCTCACAGGCAGCATAAGAAAATTAGGCAGGGTAGATCATAAGGATGCATTTTTAGATACCTATGATCTGGAGCGGGCAAGAGGTATTACCATCTTTTCCAAGCAGGCAGTATTTACTCACAGGGAGCAGGAGATAACGCTTCTGGACACACCGGGACATGTGGATTTTTCGGCTGAAATGGAGAGGACGCTGCAGGTTCTGGATTATGCGGTGCTTGTTATCAGCGGCAGTGACGGTGTCCAGGGGCATACGGAAACCCTATGGAGGCTCCTGAACCGGTATAGGATCCCGACCTTCTTATTTATTAATAAAATGGATATGGAGGGGACGGACCGCAAGGCACTGCTGGAGGAATTGAGAAGGAACCTAAGCGATGCATGCGTAGATTTTAGTAATGACCAGGCTGGTGAGGAGTTCCTGGAGAACCTGGCAGTGTGCGATGAAGCCCTGCTGGAGCAGTACATGGAGCACCAGACCATAGCTGGGAAGGATATTATAGGATTAATAGCAGGGAGGAAGGTGTTTCCCTGCTATTTTGGCTCTGCCCTTAGGGTGGAGGGCGTGGAGGAGCTTTTGGACGGGCTGGCTGATTACACGCAAAGCAGGCTCTATCCTGAGCAGTTTGGAGCAAAGGTTTTTAAGATCGCAAGGGACGACCAGGGGAAACGGTTAACTTATCTAAAGATTACCGGCGGGAGCTTAAGGGTAAAGATGCTGCTGACGGGTCGGAATGCTTCCGGGAAGCCGGGAGAGGAAGAAGGGGTGGACTGGGAGGAGAAGGTTGACCAGATAAGGATTTACTCCGGCCCGAGGTACGAAGCTGTCCCGGAAGCGGGTGCAGGCACCGTATGCGCCGTAACAGGCCTGAACCGGACTTATCCGGGGGAAGGGCTGGGAATTGAAGCGGTGTCTGACATGCCAAGCCTGGAGCCGGTATTGAATTACCAGCTGATCCTGCCGCCAGACTGTGATGTACCACCCATGCTTGCAAGCTTAAGACAGCTGGAGGATGAGGATCCCCTGCTGCATATTGTTTGGTCCGAGGCTTTGAGGGAGATCCATGTACAGCTGATGGGAGAGATACAGCTGGAGATCTTAAAAAGCCTTATTTTAGAGCGCTTTGGAGTCAGCGTGGAATTTGGCCCAGGCAATATTGTATATAAGGAAACGATCCTGGAGCCGGTCGTAGGCGCAGGGCATTTTGAGCCGTTGAGGCATTATGCGGAGGTGCATTTGCTGCTGGAGCCGGGAGATGAGGGAAGCGGCCTCCAGTTTTTTAGCAGCTGCAGCGAAGACGTGCTGGACCGGAACTGGCAGCATCTGATTTTAACCCATCTGGAAGAGAGGCAGCATATTGGGGTACTGACCGGTTCTCCGGTTACCGATATGAGGATTACCTTATTAAATGGCCGGGCTCATCTGAAGCATACGGAAGGCGGGGACTTCAGGCAGGCAACCTACCGGGCGGTGAGGCAGGGATTAAGGAAGGCTAAAAGTATTCTCCTGGAGCCATATTATAAATACACCCTTGAGGTGCCTTCTGAATCCGTAGGAAGGGCTATGTCTGATATCCAAAGGATGAGCGGGGAATTTGACCCGCCGGAAATAAGCGGGGATATGGCTGTGCTCACGGGAAGTGCACCGGTTGCCTCCATGCAGGGATATCTGGCAGAGGTAAATGCATATACCCGGGGCAGGGGAAGGCTGTTCTGTACCCTGAAGGGCTATGCGCCCTGCCATAATCCTGAGGAAGTAATCAGCACCATTGGTTATGACTGTGACAGTGATCTGGACAATCCCTCCGGTTCCGTATTCTGTGCCAATGGGGCAGGCTTTTTGGTAGAATGGGATAAGGTCGGGGACTACATGCATGTGGACAGCGGATGGCAGCGCCCGAGAGTGGAGGAAGTAAGCGAGGATATAAAAGGCTGGGCGAAGAATGGAGCGAACCATGAAGCAGAGCATGGCATAAATCATAGAACAGGGCAGGAAGCAAACCAAGGAACAAACCATGGAATAAAGCAGGAGGTAAAGCAAGGAACAAAACCGGAAGCAAACCAGGGAACAAAACAGGAATATGAAACAAAAAATAAGGCTGCTATAGGCAGGACTGGGGCAAGGAATAACGATCCCTGGCAGATGGATAAGGAGCTGGAGGATATCTTCGTCCGTACCTTTGGACCAGTTAAGCAAAGGATAAATAATTCCCATGGGAATCTCGGATATGAGAAGCCGGTCTCTTATGAGGAAGCTAACTATTCCGGGAATTCTAAGGAGAGGAAGCCACAGGAGCCGGTCAAGGATTATTTACTGGTGGACGGTTATAATATCATATTTGCCTGGGATGAGCTAAATGAGCTGGCAAAGGTGAATTTGGACGGGGCAAGGAATAAGCTGATGGATATTCTTTGTAATTACCAGGGCTTTAAACAGTGCATCCTGATCCTTGTCTTTGATGCCTACAAGGTAAAGGGCGGAGTTGGTGGAATCCAGGATTACCATAATATCCATGTAGTCTATACAAAGGAAGCGGAAACCGCAGACCAGTATATTGAGAAGGTCACGCATGAAATTGCGAAAAAGCATCGGGTTACCGTAGCGACCTCAGATGCCTTGGAACAGCTGATCATCATGGGGCAGGGCGCAGTACGGTTATCTGCAAACGACCTGAAGGAGGAAGTGCTGCGGGTCATGAACCAAATCCGCAGGGATTATTTGGATAAGCAGCCTTCCGGCAGGGCATACCTAAAGGAGCAGTTTAGCGATAATATCCTGGAGCTGCTGGAGGATCGAAAGGATGGGGAAGAATAGCAAGATGAACCTGGAAAAATATATAGCATTTATAGAGGAAATAGAGAAAATGAAATCAGTCCTCCGTACCTCCTGGACCAGCAGCGGGCGGAGGGAAAGTGACGCGGAGCATTCCTGGCGTCTGGCTCTTTTGGCTTGTGTTGTGTCGGAAGAGTATGAAGAGCTGGATTTGCCTAAGCTATTGATTATGAGCCTGATCCATGACATGGGAGAAATTTATGAAGGCGATATTTCGGCCGCATTAAAGCCGGATAAGGATGATAAGTATGATACAGAATATTATGCCGTGCAGAAGGTGTTTGGGATATTACCGGAAGCACAGGCTAAGAGGATGCTGGATATCTGGTTGGAGTATAATGCCAACAAGACACCGGAAGCAAAGCTGATTAAGGCGCTGGATAAGGCAGAAACGATTCTCCAGCATAACCAGGGAGATATGCCGGAGGATTTTGACTATGGATTTAATCTGGCCTATGGGAAAGAGTATTTTGAAGAAGGAGATTTATTAATCCGGTTAAGGTCATACCTTGACAAAAAAACGAAGGAGCGTATGCGATAGCTTTATGATTATAAAAGACCACCTTATGGTAAGTGGGGTAATGAACTGCCCCCATGGGTTAGACCTAAAAATCTAACCTATGGGAGGTTACCTCACTCACTGGGAAGTGGTCTTTTATTGTTTTTAATTCATGCTGCTTCAATCAATAGCTTTTAATAAACCTCCAGCTTGATTAATCCCGTATAAGTTCCGGCCTTCATCGGGGTATACGAGCCATTTACATACATCAGGAGGGATTTTCCGTCGGGAGCGGTTATGCTGCTGCCCTCACCGATGGTTAAGCCCGTGATGATGGAGGTATCCGTTACTTTCCAGGTACCATTATCCTTTAAGGTCACGGAAATATCATTGCCGCCGTTATAATAGCCCTTGTTTGCCACATGGCCGAGATAATAGTACTGGTCAATTGTAAAATGCTCATTCTGGATCCCATTCTCATCCACATGGATGACGGAGGTTGCGCTGATGGCACCGGTTAAAGTGGAGTCCTTGCCGAGGGTTACATTTAATAAATCAGCAGCCTGGTTGGAAGGTGAAGGGCCGCCTCCGAAATACCCTGTGCCGTTGTACAGATTGCCCTTTAGGTCAACAGCTTCCGCATTGAAATTAACGGTATTCCTGCCGTCCTTTGTGACCTTGACACTGTAATCAATTCCCGGATAGCCGGTCTTTTCATAAAAATCAGTGTTGAAGGTCGGGCCGCCTGCTTCCATGACAGCACCTACAATGGAATCATCATTATCGATCATCTGGAGAAGCACGCCGTCCTTAGGGTTGATTTTTGCGCCGTCAGTTACATTAATGTCTACATCGCCGGATTTAATTAAGAAAGCGGCATTGTCGGTATTTACTACGGTACCGTCAGTGATGGTTAAGCTGCCGGAGTTATGTGCCATAAAGCCAAAAGCATCTGAATTGATCCTGGTAATCCGTCCCAGGCCGGTGATTCCTTTAAAAACAGGAGTTGTGGAAGCAACGGTATCATAGCCTTCCTGCTCATTCCCCATAAAATCCTTCACTGTCTTGCCATTAGGAATCTGGGTCAGGGGATAGATGTCCAGGGGCTCGCTAAAATTGGAGGAGGCATAGACAGCATCGCCGCCCGTCAGGATGGAAGCATAGGTTCCGACGTTGAAGGTCACTCCGTAAAAGCGCTCCTGTGCATTACCGATGATATAAGTACCATAACCGCTGCCAAAGCTGGTGCTATAGGGATCCTTCTGATCCTTGCCGACCAGGGTTAAGGTGGAATCAACAACCGTAAGCAGCATGTCTGAGCCGCTGTCGGTAGAAAGCACGCCCCATTGGTCAGCAGCTACATTTGACCTTACGACAGTAGTAGAAGAACAGTTGCCCATCATGTTGGTGGCGCGGGCATTGCCGGTGATGCCCAGAACCCAGGGCGGTGCTACCATTTTCGTCTGATCCGCACTGTTTACGTAGCCGTCATAGAGGGTGCCGCCCCATACATTGATCCTGGAATCGGTAATCAAAGCATCGGAGGAGCTGTCGGCAAAGAGAGCCGTACGGGCAACACCCCAGGTATTAATATATACATTATCCAAGGTCAGCTTCGCATCGTTAAAGGCGCTGATCACTGATCCGTAACCGGTAAAGTCGGAGACCTTGCTTCCATCGCTGTTGCTCTTAAAATGGAAGGTAGAGTCTTTAACGGTATATTCACCGCCGTTTACCATGATTCCGGTGAAATTATCGCTGTTGGAGGTTATTTTAATATTTTCTGCAGCTGTATCCGTCACTTTCGTGCCTTTGACAGCCGCACTGACGGACTGGGATTTGACAAGTCCGGTATTGTCCACATAGATGGCGGTGCGGTAGTCATCAATACCGCGGCCGTTGTAGCTGGAAGGATTGGCGGCAAACTTCGGGGTAACTGTGAGCACGATATTCCCCTGGTAGGTTCCCGGTTCAATTGCAGTTTCGACGCCTCCTACGGTTAAGGTCACGGTACAGTTATCCGGCGCAATGATGTCAGCGCCTTCCTTGATGGTTAAAGCAGATAGTGCTGTAGTTTTTGTTGCTTCCCAAGTAGTTCCGGCAGAAACAACCTTCTGCGGGCTTGCGGGCTGTGTGGCCGCCACGGCCGTTGAGACGGAACCTGCCATCATACAGATAATGACCAGCAGGCAGAATAATTTTTGGTACCAGTGTTTCTTAAGCATAATTTTTCCCCTTTCAATACATTATATTTTTAAGACCATATTTGTAAGAGAATGTATGCCGCTTAGGATTTTATCCAGGCATGGTCCCTTAATTTATTATCTGGAATATACCATAAATTTACAATGATATTTTTAAAGAAGAAAGTTACATTTTTTTCGTTGTGCCTTTAGACAATAATCTGTGAATTGTGGCTTTCCTCCCGGATTTGGTTTCCAGGGTAGCTGTCGTATGATAGGCCGGAGCATTGTTGTAGACTGGTTGAAAGACTTAGTTATGATAATAAAGCAGTTTTGTGTTATACTAAAAGCGGAAAACCCATGTTAATAAAGCAGAAATTTGATTTGATAAAAGTGGGAAGGCTATATTTGAAAAGGACAGAAAACCATGTTTGATAAAAGTGGGAAGGCTATGTTTGAAAAGGACAGAAAACCATGTTTGATAAAAGTGGAAAGACTATGCTTGAAAAAGAAAGAAAACTATGCTTGAGAAAACAGGAAACTATGTTGAAAGATAGAAAGAACCGTGTTTGATAAGAGCAGCTAAATTGTGTTTAGTAAGTAAAGGAGGGAATGTGGTTTGGAAAAATATCCGAAGAAATCAAACGATGAATTAAAGAAAAATTTAACCGGGCTGCAATATGACGTGACACAGAACAGTAGGACAGAAGCGCCGTTCCAAAATGAATATTATGATGAGTTTAGGGAAGGGATTTATGTGGATATCACGACAGGGGAGCCCTTATTTTTATCCACTGAAAAATTTGAATCCGGCTGTGGCTGGCCAAGCTTTTCAAGACCAATCGATAAGGCTCTGATCCAGGAAGTATTTGACCGCAGCCATGGTATGGTACGGACCGAGGTTCGGAGCAAGCTGGGAGATTCCCATCTTGGACATGTATTCGAGGACGGACCAAAGGAGCTGGGTGGGTTGAGATATTGTATTAATAGCGCTTCCCTGAGATTTATATCGAAGGAAGAGCTGGAGAAGGAAGGCTACGGGGATTTTACTCCTCTCTTAGAGAAAAAACAATAGGAAATGTGGGAATGAAGCCAGAGGCTGACTGCAATTCATATTGCAGTCAACTCTGTTACCAGCTGATGTCATTACATCAAAGCCTCATATAGCTTATCAACAGGCCTTGGAATAACCGCACATTCGACCATAAGCTCGCTGACCGCCTTTGCTGCATTGATTGCTTCTGTAACAGCACTGACATCACCGCCCATGGTAACAAAGCCTTTTCCTCCGATCGCAAAGCCGGTCCGGATCTCAATCAGATTTACATCCGCTGCCTTTGCTGCAGTGTCTGCTGCGATGATGGCAGAGGCCACGGAATAGAATTCAATGACACCGATGGCTCCGGAGGTTGCCACCTGTGAGGTGCCGCTGATTGCAGGCATAAGCTGGTCGCTGACATTTGGTATGAATAATTTATCGACTAAGAATTCTCCGACGATTTCCTCGCCTGACTTCATGGAGGCGTTTACCGCACTGGTATTGCCGCCGATGATAACCATGTATTCTAATAACATACAGTATAGCTGCTTTCCTATACCTTTCCTATACTACGGATATTACGCATATTTGCCCTCATATGCCCGGATAAAAAGTGTGGATAATTCTTCTTTCGTGACCTGTCTGGGATTTCCGGCGGTACAGGGGTCTGCATAAGCGGCCTCCACCAGCTCCGGCAGTACATCCAGAAAGTCCTGCTTATTTACTCCCGCCGCTTTAATGCTGGAGGGGATATTCAGCTTTGCAATGTAATTTCTTAGGGCACGGACCAGGTTCATGGTGCTTTGGCGTTCGTTGGTGCTGTCAAGCCAGATTAAGCGTGCGATCTTGGCATAACGCTTGTTGGCCTCTGTCAGCTGGTCATATAGGCCTGCATTGTAGGAAATGACATAGGGCAGCAGGATCGCATTGGCCTTTCCGTGGGGGATGTGGAAATGTGCACCCAAGGTGTGGGCCATGGAGTGGTTGATTCCGAGACCGGAATTACTAAATGCCATTCCTGCAAGACAGGAGGCATTATGTACTTTTTGCCGGAGACTCACATCCTCAGGATTTTCAAAAACCTGGATCAGGAATTTATTAGCGAGCTTAATCGCCTTTTCTGCAAGGGCGTCGGTAAAATCATTTCTCATATTACAGACAAAAGCCTCAATTGCGTGGGTTAATACGTCCATACCCGTATCGGCGGTTACACTCCGGGGAACGGTTTTGGTCAGTTCAGCATCGATGATTGCCATATCCGGCAGCATGCTGTCATCCACCAGCGGATATTTTGTTTCTGTTTCCGGATCTGTAATTACGGAGAAGTTTGTGACCTCCGAGCCGGTTCCGCTGGTAGTTGGAATTGCAATAAATCGAATGTTAATGGAAGAATCCTGCATGCGGGCGAAAAAAATCATTCCTTTTGCCGCATCAATAGGAGAGCCGCCGCCAAGAGCGACCACCAGCTCAGGCTTAAATTCTAATATGATCTTTACACCCTTTATCACGGTAGCAATATCCGGATTGGGCTTTACATCTGAAAATATCTTATATTCAATACCCTCTAAGTGTTTTGTGATATATTTGGTTACTTCCTTTTCCTGCATAAACCGGTCAGTGACAATTAACACCTTGCCGGCACAGCGGAAGAGATCCGCATTTCCGGATCCTATCATAATATCGGTCTTGATGCTAAAAGAACTATTCATGATTTCTCCTTTCAAATGTGGGAAAGGAGGAATGGCCTCCTTTCAAGGGTGGGAAAGGAGAATCGTCTCCTTCCAGTCGCGGGAAGAAGGAATCGTCTCCTTCCAGTCGTAGGAAAGGAGAATCCGTCTCCTTCCAGTCGCGGGAAAGAAGGAACCGTCTCCTTCCAAGGTGGGCAAGGAGAACCAGCCTCCCTTCAATTGTGGGAAGGGAGAGCCCATCTCCTCTTAAATCCAGGTGAAACCACACGAAAACCACACAAAACAACATTTAGGTTAAAGTTATGTTGTTTCTTCTTTATTTATAAAGTATATCAAATCGGCTCATTTGTCAAGTAATCTTGTCTGCTTTTTAGCATAACTGACATAACTATTTTTAATATAATTAATAGAGTTTATGACGGGGAACTGAGGTGGGTAAAGAAGTTATTTCTTTATGTATTCCGCAGGTGAAAGGGCATAGTATTTTTTGAAAATCCGGCTGAAATAGGAGTAATTCTGATAGCCCAATACCTCGGCGATTTCATTATAGTGATAGACATTGCTTTTCATCAGCTCAGTCGCAAAATCCATTTTAGTTTTATGGATATAATCTGTGAGTGTCTCACCGACCTCCTCCTTAAAGCGTTTGGAAAGATAGCTCCGGTTTACGCTTATGGCATTGGCTACATCCTTGGGGTACAAAAACTTAAACTTATTATTATGAATGAATTCCACTGCCATTCTTATTACC
>JARKQP010000671.1 GCA_029974875.1 Mobilitalea sp. | reverse complement strand
CCTCACGTAATTAATATTGAAATTATATGTCCTTACTTGCCTCGGACTTAGTGGCGGCCACTTCGTCCATCCGCATCATCGTGCTAACAGTAGCTGCCTGATAATAAATTTCTCCCGTAAATTGCTGTATTGCCCTGCCTCTGTTTCAAGGTGGGCTTATTCTACGCCTATCTATTGACGCTGCCAACAAACACGCCCAAAGCGCCCCTTGAATTTGGACAGAAAACCTGTCCCCATATTCCTCGGTATATTCCGTTGCTATGATTGTTTATTACCATGTTTATCTTTAGAATGCCAGGTTAGAACAACCTTTACAAACTCATGTAAATCGCTAAGATGCCTTTCAATTACCGCTCTGACAATCCCTAAATTCACAGCCTGATAATCATGCACAGCTATATTACGGAATCCAACCATAGCCTGCATTTTTTTGGCAAGCTCCGCATCAATGACTCTGCCTTGATTAAGCATAACAAAAGCGTCACGGCTGTTTTGCGGCAGACCTAATCTCAGTTCCGCGACGATATGCATTGCCAGATCAATTGCTGCCTCGCAGGAACGCTGAATATTCAAAATTATCGAATCCTGTTTGGTAAAATTATTCAGATTATCCGGGTTCCCTTCATATTCCTCGTAAACCCGCTTCAAGCAGCGTTCAATAATTTGAGCCTTATTATAAACCACATTAATTTCCATACACACTACCCTGCCTTTCAATCTCCCGCAAAACAACAGCCCTTTCCTCATTAAGGCGGGTATATTCTTTAAAAGTCTCCATAAAAAAATGCATCCGCCGCATTTCATCACTGCAATATATGACTTTCCCGCTGCTGACAACCTGCGCCTTCATCACTGTAGAAGCCGTGCGCAAATTCAGCAAATCCACATCTCGTCCAACCAGACCGGCCATTTCCTGCGCTAGCATAAAAATTTCATAACCATCACAATCCTTATCACCGAGATAAGCAATATCAATGTCACTATCCTCCCGCGACAGACCTTTTCCATAAGACCCAAACAAAATAATTAAATATGCATTCACTCTTTCTATCAATAAATCAACAATACACTTCATATGAATATCAGAATACATCTGCTTCCCTTCCTGCTCTGTATAGACTTTACTATTCTTATTATACCAATAATACCTATAATACAAAACAGCCACAGCATAAATGCACGGTAAATTCGTTGTAAGCAACACCCGGACGTTTCCGGCATATTCTATAATTTTTATATCCATATTCATCCATTGTCAGTAAGCGCCTAATAAGAGCGTGGATGGCATCGGCTCCAGGTCTGTGAGATAATGCTCTAAGCGAGAGTAATGAGAGTTTTTCGACCAGCTTGAAAAACTCCAAAGGAGGCTTAGAGTTGAATACGAGAGAAGTCACTCATCAATATCGGTTGAATAAGTGGATGGAAATCATTCGGGAATGTCGTGGTAGTGGGCAAACAGTCGCCGCATGGTGTGCCGATCATAATATCAATGAAAAAAGTTACTATTATTGGCTGAAACAAGTGCGCCAGGCTGCCTGTGACTCTTTTCCGGCTCCCGACTCCTCAAATCATCAAATTGTGCCGTTAAAATTACCGCTTCCTCTGATGGAAACCGGCTCGCCATCAAAAGGATCAACTGCAGCTATCATTGTGCGGCTTGGCTCGGTTACTCTAGAACTCCATAATGGCGCCACACCAGCATTGATCGAAAACACCTTGAAGGCGCTGCAAAATGTTCAGTGATATCTCAAAAGCAGAGCAGATTTATATTGCCTGCGGCTACACGGATATGCGCAAGTCGATCGATGGCTTGGCGGGGATTGTTCAGCAGAGCTTCCGGTTGAATCCGTTCCAGAACAGCCTATTCTTATTCTGTGGCCGGCGACGGGATCGAATGAAAGCCCTTTACTGGGAAGGCGATGGATTTGTCCTTCTTTATAAACGGTTAGAAGGCGGGAACTTTCAGTGGCCCCGGAATGCTGAGGCCGTTCGATCAATCAATTATCAGGAATTCCGGTGGCTTTTAGAAGGGCTTGCAATCGATCAGCCCAAAGTGTTAGCGGTAAAATAAAAGGGATGAATTTCGGACAATAAAAACGGATGATATTTCCCATAGTCCTGGATTAAATCATCATGTACAATGATGATTTATAGAAAGGGCGTGGAGATATTGACGAGGTGGAAAATGTACAGCG
>JARKQP010000657.1 GCA_029974875.1 Mobilitalea sp. | reverse complement strand
TCAACTCCTGATGTACCATTGAGACATGGTTCTCCAAAGCCTGTGCCGGATTTTCAAAACAGATCCTGCTGCCTTCCAGAATAATTTCTCCGCTGTCCAAACTATAAATGCCAAAGAGGCATTTCATCAGCGTGGATTTGCCGGCACCATTTTCACCTAATAAAGAGTGAACTGTTCCCGGTCTTATTTTTAATGTGACATTATCTAATGCCTTAACACCCGGAAAGCTTTTTGTGATATTTCTCATTTCCAGAATAAATTCCTCTTCCAATTCCAGGCTCCTCCTTGCTTGTTTTTCCCGGCTGTGAATTAAATTCACGCTCCGTCTCTCTTAAAAACGGGCACTGCACAGCATAAAGCAGACTTCCGGCCCTACGGCCATACAGCGCCCTCCGGTTTCTACCCAAGTATACGTCTGTTACTCCGCATAGGTGGATCTTGCAACATCCAGATTATCTGCGGTAATCGCCTGATAAGGAACACGGACTGCTTTTGCCCCTGCTTCCAATTCAAAATCCATACCGTCCAATGCCTCCTTGCCGTTTACCAGATTATTTGCCATCTGTACGATTACCTGCCCCTGTGTTTTCGCATCCTGGAGCACAGAGCCCATAACCTCACCGCTTTCGATCTTATCCAACATCTCCGGCAGGGCATCAATACCGATTACAGGAATGTACTTACTGCTATCCGTGCCTTCATTGTTAAAGCCGGCGGCTTCAATGGATTGAAGGGCTCCCAGGGCCATGGCATCATTTGCACAGATAATAACCTCTATTTCATCACCATATTTGGAGATCCAGGCATCCATCTTATCCTTTGCTTTTGCCGTATCCCACATACCTGTGTCCTCTTCCAGCAAATCAATAGGAATGCCGGCATCCTCTATGGTCTTTTTTACATAATCAGCTCTCGGCTGCGCTGCAGTGTGTCCGGGATCCCCCATAATGTCGATTACCTGAAGCTTTCCATCCTTGTTCTTATCCATTTCCGGATGTGCCTTCCAGTAATATATAATCATCTGTCCCTGAATGGAAGCCCCATAATCCCCTCCGGTGGAGGTAACCTGGTATGCATTATCATAAGAACCGATTACGGACTGGTCCGCGATCTCCTTG
>JARKQP010000618.1 GCA_029974875.1 Mobilitalea sp. | reverse complement strand
GAAGGAGCATCTGGTAACGGGCTACCATAGAAGTCCAATCGTTATAATGCCGATATGCCGGCTGGCGCATGCCAAACCGTTCAGAAAAGATTGGCCACATCCCCTCATGCCCCGGCCACTCCGTAGAAGCTTCCGAGCCGGCAATGCTGGAGTATCCGTGGAGAACAGTTTTTGTCACTCCTGCTGCAAACTGGGTATATATGATCTGGGTATAAAACTCAAGTCCCATCATATAGTTAAGCATCGTGGCACCTGTCTCACTGGAATAAATGCGGTTGTAAATATGAGCCGGTCCCGCCAGCGCCCTGTAGGGCTCAATCTGTGATGCAAACTCCAGTGATTCCGTCTCGATGCCGTCAACATATTTCCCGGGCTGGGAAATCTCAAACGGCAAGCCATAGGATATCTCTGCCCTCAGGGTCATACCTACACTATGTAACCATTCCTGCATGGGCTTAAGCATATTATCCATATACATATCAGTCATTGTCTGATATAAATCGTTATACAATTTCTCAGAAAATCCTTCCTCTTCCATATGATAATGATAGATGAAGGTCTGCTGCATCATTCCTGCGTTTTTAACGATAAACGGAAGATGGGGTGTTAAGTCATAGCCCCTGCGCGCTTTAAATTCCTCCATAAAATGATATCCCCAGAACTGTCCGCCTTTCCCAAAGGTGGCCAATTCCAGCGAGTCCATATACATCATTGCACGCCCGTTTTTTAATATATCGGAACGAAGCTCCGGTGTTAATACTGTATTATCCCAATATTCAATGAATGCATCGATCCCGTAATGATCAATGTAATTAATGGTGTAGGAAACACTTACGGAGGGTGCTGCAGTTTGACCGGTTCCATGACTCCAACAGTAGAATATGAAATATTCTCCAGCCTCCGGAGCAGTCCATTCTAATGTTTCATTTTCCACTTTATCTGTTAAAACTATTGCGGAGTCTTTATCCAAATATTTTTTGCCTTCTTTTTCACCTAAATATTTGATGGCAACTACAGCTTCCAGTTCTTGCTTTGTGAC
>JARKQP010000600.1 GCA_029974875.1 Mobilitalea sp. | reverse complement strand
CTTGGCAGCGAGCTTTCGAAGGGGATGCAGCAGAAGGTCAGCATCTGCTGCGGCCTTTTGACGGAGCCGAAGGTGATATTATTTGATGAGCCCATGGTGGGTCTGGATCCTCATGCAATTAAGGAATTAAAAAGCATGATCGTGGAGAAGAAAAGGGAAGGGGCAGCCATTCTGATCAGTACCCATATGCTGGACAGTATTGATGAATTCTGGGACAGTGCAAATATCATGATGGGTGGAAGGATTGCTGCCAGGAGAACCAGGCAGGATATCGAAGGCTCAGGGGAGGATCTGGAAGCCTTGTTCTTTAACATTACTGAAGGGGCTAAGCGGCAGACGGAAGGAGAGGTATAAACAATGAAGGCAATTGTCTATTTACTTGCAACCAGGCTTAAGAACCAGCTCCTAAGCCTGAAGAAAAAGCCGGGTATGCTGATCCTATATTTCTTTGTTTTCCTGATGATTATCGGATCCCTGATATTTTTGGTGTTTACAGGGGGAGAAAGGCCGGGTATGGAATATGCAGATGAAAGAATCCTGCTGCTGATTATTGGCGGGGTTGCATTATTCTTATTATATACCTTTGTCTATAGCGGCCTGTCAACGGGCTCGAGCCTGTTTACTATGCCGGATGTGGGATTGTTGTTCGTATCACCGGTTTCATCAAAGAAAATCCTGTTCTACGGATTAATCAGCACCTTAGGTAAATCCTTGCTGGGCGGTGTTTTTATCTTTTACCAGATTGCAAATTTAAGGAATAACTTTGGCTACGGGATGAAGGAAATCCTTTCTTTATTTATTATTTTTGTGCTGATGGTGCTATTCGGACAGTTACTTGCAATTGGAATCTATATATTTTCAAATGGCAATGCGGAGCGCAAGAGGCTTGTAAAAACCCTGGTATACCTCGCCTATGCGGGTATATTGCTGTCCGTTGTCTATGTGTTTAATAGGTATGGGATAGGAGTCTTGGAAGCCGCCCTGCGTGTGGTCAGCTCCTCCGGCTTTGGTTATATCCCTATCGCTGGCTGGGGTACCATGTTTTTTATGGGTGTCGTAAATAACTCCCTGTTTGAAATCCTCCTTTCCCTGGGGCTGTTTACCTGCCTGGGAGCCGTCATGATCCTTGTTTTAACCTCGGGTAAGGCGGATTATTATGAGGATGTGCTGGTCTCCACGGAGACTACCTACCAGACACTGCAGGCGGCAAAGGAAGGACGCAGGGTGACCAAACAGACCGGCAAAAAGATTAAGGTAAAGGAACAGGAGCATGGCCTCGGGAAGGGAAGCGGCGCTGCCACCTTAATGTATAAGCATCTTCTTGAGATGAAACGGAAAAGCAGGTTTATCTTCCTTGACAGCTATACCTTATTCCTGGTGGTAGGTGCCGGAGCTGCAGGATATTATTTTAAGAAGGAGCAGCTGCCCCAGGGAATGGACTACCTGGTATTGGGTCTGGCCGCTTATTTGCAATACTTTGCTTCCATTATGGGAAAGCTAAAGGAGGAGCTTACAAAGCACTATATCTACCTGATGCCGGAGTCTTCTATTAAAAAGGTGATTGCGGCCTCTGCCACCTCCTTACTTAAGCCCTGTGTGGACGGTGTGCTGATCTTTCTGGTATATGTGGCCCTCAGGGGGATGAACCCTTTGACGGGAGTATTTTTTGCCGCTGCCTATGCTGCCTCCGGTGCGGTATTTACGGCATTGACGATCCTTTACCAGAGAGTGCTTGGAGACCAGCCAAATAAGCTGGTGCAGATGTTCTTTTGCTTTGGCCTCCTGCTGCTGGTCCTGGCTCCCTCGATTGGAGTCTCAATAGCGGCCGCATTTTTATTGCCGGGTGCATTGGCATTTTTAGTGACCCTGCCCTATACCGGCTTTTGTATCCTGTTTACCATACTGCTTTTCCTGCTGAATGGCAACCTCATCGATAAAGCAGAATTTACGGGAAGATAGCAGGCTGGTATCAGTAATGGAATATGGATAGGGGCAGAAGCTGCAAAGCTCCCGGGAAATAGGTTAAATAAATTTTTAAATTCCACTTTATAAATTTTAAAATTTATTTAACAAATAACTGAAAAATAATTGAAAACCTTGACTTTCTAAGAAAAAATGGTTTACAATAATTTAAGAATATGGTACGATACCAAGGGTACTTGATGGTACTTGGCATATAGCGTGCTAAGTACGAAGAATAGTACGACTACTTAAGTGAGCCGATACCCAGAATCAGGACACTCCGACCTTCTTCTTAGTATTAGGCGCTTTAAAAATGAAAGGAGAATTGTTAACATGATTAGCAAGGAAAAGAAACAGGAAATCATCAAAAATTTTGGAAGAACACCAGAGGATACAGGATCTCCAGAGGTTCAGATCGCACTTTTAACAGAAAGAATTACTGAGTTAACTGAGCATTTAAAGAACAATAAGAAGGATCATCATTCCAGAAGAGGTCTTCTTAAGATGGTTGGACAAAGAAGAGGTTTACTTGAATACTTAAAGAAGACTGACATCGAGGGATACCGTAAGTTAATCGAACGTTTAGGCTTAAGAAAATAGTAAATATCTTAAAGAATTCAGAACTGTCCCATTTTACAGCCCAGTGCTCAGAATGGGACAGTTTTCTCGTACTCTGGGTAAAGAGTACGCAAGAGCGTGTTTGAAAACTGCTCAAACACGCCCTAGGGAATAGGGAGGTTATATGAATCAGATTAAAAGAATGCTGCAGGATACCAGTTTCCTTAAGAAAACCCTGGCTATCATGATACCGGTGGCATTACAGAACCTGCTGAACAATGTGTTAAACCTGGTTGACACCTTAATGATCGGACAATTGGGAGAAACCTCTGTCGCGGCAGTAGGACTTGCAAATAAAGTGTTTTTTGTGTTTTCCCTTCTGATGTTTGGGGTATGCAGCGGTTCAAGCATATTGTCAGCCCAGTACTTTGGAAGGCGGGAGATGGTTAATATCAAAAGGGTGCTGCGGCTGGGCTTAATGATAGGCGTCAGCGCTTCCTTCCTCTTTGTAATACCCGGGCTTTTGTTCCCGGAATATGTCATGAGGATATTTACTCCCCAAAGTGATATGATTGCAATTGGCGCCTCTTATCTTGCGGTGATTGCATTAAGCTATCCGCTGACAGCAGTTTCAAATACTTATACGGCGGTTCTGCGGAGTATGCACTATGTCCGGCTGCCTGTCATCATCACAATGGTCTCTATCGGAGTGAATGTTACGTTAAACTATGGTCTTATCTATGGAAATTTTGGACTTCCCAAAATGGGAGTTGCCGGTGCGGCGCTGGCTACGCTGGTTGCCAGGATCGTAGAATGTGCCTCCTTACTAATCGTTGTACATAGCAAAAAAGCCGGGGATGATAGTGTCGGGGACTTTGTCCACAGCAGGTACGATAAGCAGGCGGAGGGTGGAGCGGCATTTTTAAATAAGCCCTTCCTTCAGAGATTCCTTCTGACCGCCTCGCCGGTCATCGCTAACGAATTCATGTGGGGGCTGGGTGTGACCATGTATTCCCTGGTATACGGGCGTATGGGTGATGCCGCCACGGCTGCGATTACCATTACGAATACGGTGGAGCAGGTAATCCTGGTATTCTTTTTTGGTATCTGTAACGCTGCCGCCGTTGTGCTTGGAAATGAAATGGGTGCGGATAAGTTTAAGAAGGCGGAAGAGTATGCGAAGAACTATATGATACTGCAAATTGCCCTGTCCGTGGTGGGAGCCGTGATAACCCTGCTTTGCAGGGAATATATCATCAGCATCTTCCAGGTATCAGAGCTGGTGGCTGAATATATCCGGCTGAGCCTGGCAGTATTTGCAATCTATATGCCGGCCAGGATGGTAAACTGCCTGATTATCGTAGCGATACTGAGAAGCGGAGGGGATACCAGGGCGTCACTTTTCCTGGATGTCAGCGGAGTATGGCTTATCGGAATCCCGATGGCGGTTCTGGGTGGTCTGGTATGGCATTTGCCCATTTATATCGTCTATGCAATGATCCTGATCGAAGAGGTCTATAAACTGGTATTGGGCTTCCTGCGTTACCGCCAGAAAAAATGGATTAAAAATATTGTGGCAGAATAATGGTTGAATAATAATGGAATAATGAGTGTTTATAGAAGCTGTTTCGTTACATGGACATAAGGTAGCGGAGCAGCTTTTTGCTGTCATAGGCGAACAAAGCCTGCGGATCCACCTGTTACGTAAACAGCATCCGGTGTTGTACGCCTAACCGGAAAACAGCACCGGACCATAAAAAAATGAAATCAAATCCTAAAAAAACAAACACGGGAAAAAGGAGCCATTTCAATAATTTTTGATTTATATGAAAAAAAGTAAAGTTCAGGTAATATTGTATTTTTTTTAGGTTATGAAAATGATAAAATATAGGAATCATAGATTGATTCATAGAGGGGTAAGCAGTATGCTGAAGGTATTTCTTGTTGAGGATGAAGTTGTTGTAAGAGAGGGAATTAAGAATAATATCGCCTGGAGCGAGCATGGCTTTATTTTTTGCGGAGAGGCCAGCGATGGGGAGCTGGCCTTTAATCAGATACACCAAAAAAAACCGGATATCATCATTACGGATATTAAAATGCCCTTTATGAACGGGCTGGAGCTGAGCAGATTGGTAAAAAGGGAGAACCCGGAGGTGAAGATTATCATTCTGAGCGGCCATGGTGAATTTGATTATGCAAAGGAAGCCATTAATATTGGAATTGAGGAATATCTATTAAAGCCCATCAGCGCAGAGGAGCTGTTAAAGGCTGTCAAAAAGGTATCCCAGAAGATTATAGCCGAAAGGGCAGAGAAGGAAAATCTCATGAAATTCCGAAAGGAGATGCAGGAAAATGAGGTTCAGGGCAAGCGTAACTTTTTCCACGAGATGCTCTATAGCAGCCTTTCACTTTCGGATATCCTTGATAAGGGCAGGCTGCTGGGCATCAATTTATATGCCAGCTATTATAATATCATCCTGTTTAAGGTTACCAACAAAAACCATAGGGATGAGTATTTCTCAAAAACCCTGGTGAGCCTGTCGGAGGAGCTTGCCGCATATTTTGAAGGGAATGATATCCTGTGGTTTGACCGCAGCCTGGAGGGCTATGCAATGATCCTGAAAGCGGATTCCATCGAGGAGCTTAAGCGGCAGCAGGACAGCTACATAGCACAGCTGGAGCAGCTCATACGCAAATACGGGAAATTGGACTATTTTGGCGGTATCGGTTGCCGCGTCAACAGGCTGAGTGAGCTTTATTTGTCCTTCGAGGAGGCCAGCAGGGCATTTGCTTACCGGTTTATCGCCAGCCAGAGCCAATTTCTTGAGGCTGAAAAAATGAATGGGTTAAAGCACCAGGAGGAGAATCCCTGGGCAGATATGGTCAATACCCGGCATCTGGATAAGGAGGCTGCCGAGAAATTCCTAAGGAATGGGGAGCTGGGCGAAGTGAATTATTTTGTTGAGGAATATCTTGGGAGCTATGGGAAAACAGCTAAGAAGTCGTTGATGTTCAGGCAATATATTCTGATGGATATGTACTTTATTGCGGTGAAATTTATGGAAAAGCTGGGAAAGGATAATTGCAGCAGGCAGGAGGAGCTGTTCCAGGTTCCACAGCAGATGAACTGTATTGTAGCGGATTATGATAAAACCATCGCCTGTATTAAGGAGCTGTTTACCCATGCAATTACCTGCAGAAATGAGGCGGCAACCAGGAAATTCAGCAATATTGTGGAGGAAACCAAGGAATACATCCACAACAACTACCAGGCAGAGGAGCTGTCCCTGAATTCAGCGGCCTCCTATGTTAATATCAGCCCAAGCTACCTAAGCTCAGTATTTAGCCAGGAGACGGGGCAGACCTTTGTAAAATACCTGACAGACCTCCGGATGAATAAGGCAAAGGAGCTTTTGGTCTGCACGAATAAGCGTAGCAGTGAGATTGGTATAGAGGTGGGCTATAAGGATCCTCATTATTTTTCCTATTTATTTAAAAAGACCCAGGGGTGTACCCCGTTGCAATTCAGGACCAATAAAAGCCGCAGTGAGGAGGTCCTTTCGTGAGACTAAAGAAAAAATTGAAAAGCATTTATCTGGATTCTAGCCTGGCGACAAAGATACGGCTTTCTTATATCGTTATGGTGATTCCGATTCTGATTTTTGCAGCCCTGTGGGTTGTATATCTGGCTGAATACAATATCCGTTATGATAAGCTGGTCTACAATACCTCGGCGGCCAGTGCCTTTAGCCTTGATTTTAAGAAGGATTTTGATGACAAGGTCTATTTTGTTATTATTGGAACCTTGACCTATGAGGAAGCTGACCCCATCTATGAAATCAAAAAAGCGAAGGAAATTATCCAGAAAATTAAAGACGGCAAGGGAACAAAATACACCAAAAATACACGTCCCCGTATTGCCCTCATTGAAAAATATTTAAATAACCTGGAAAAGTATTCAGAAATGATACGGCAAAATGTAGAAGCCGGGAATATGTACGATAAGAATATGACGATCTGGGAAAATGACGTCCAGGTGGTTACGTCCCTGATCCAGGATACCATCCTGGAATATTTGTATTATGAAACAAAGGAAATTGAGAACTACCGCAGTGAGATGAACCAGGCCTTTTTACAGATGATCAGGGGAAGTGTCCTGCTGATGGTACTGATGCTGGGCATCACAGCGGTTGTTTCCTATGCCATCCCGCGGAGTATTATCAAGCCCATAAGATATCTGGGACGGGTAACGGAGCAGGTTTCCAAGGGGGATCTTACGGTACGCTCCCGGATCAGGAACGGGGCAGAGGTTAAGAGCTTAAGCGATTCGTTGAACCTGATGATACAGCGGATCAGCGACTTATTCGAAACGGTAAAAACAGAGCAGAAAAACCTGAGGGAGGCGGAGCTGGAGCTGCTGCAGATCCAGATTAACCCACATTTCTTATATAATACCCTTGACACGATTGTATGGCTGGCAGAAGCTGGGAAGCAGAAGGATGTGGTGGCTACTGTCGGGGCGCTTTCTGATTTTTTCCGGTCCTCCTTAAATCAGGGAAAGGACATTATCACGGTCCAGGAGGAAACCCTGCACTTTACCTGCTACCTTAAGATACAGCAGGTACGGTACCAGGATATCCTCGATTATGAAGTACATATCCCTGACAGCATCAATCACTGCCTGATACCTAAAATAACCCTCCAGCCCTTGATCGAGAATGCACTTTACCATGGAACCAAGAATAAAAGGGGCAAGGGGAGGATTGTTGTCAGGGGAAGGCTTGAGGACGGTAAATGCATCCTGACCGTTGAGGATAATGGAATCGGTATGGACGAGGAGCGGTTGAAGAAGGTTATTGAGGGCATGGACAGGAAAAGCACCGAAAATGATTTTTATGGGCTGTATAATGTGAATGAGAGGATACAGTTAAAGTTTGGGGAGGAGTATGGCCTAAGGATCAGGAGCCGGTATGGGGAGGGAACCCAGGTGGAAGTTTGCCTGCCATATTCGAGTTCTCATAAAAATAAACTCCTATAAAAAAATAGTGTAATTTTGAAGGATGGGAAGTAAAAAAATGAACTATGTTCCATAGAATTTGCATTGTTTGGAAAATGAAAATTTTATATGATGATTACGCAAACAGCAATCGGGGAAAGCCCGGGATAGGATACAGGCTTCCTGACAGCTGCTTGCAGGCATAGTATGGTGCGCCTGTGTAGCTTCTATGCATACGCACAAATAAAATATTTTAGGAGGATATGGATTATGAAGAGGTTTAAAAGATTCGTTGCATTACTTGCGGCACTTATGATGGTAGTTTCCCTGGCAGCCTGCGGTAATGGTGCGAAGAGTACAGTTGGACAGGATAAGGATCAGGGCAAGGAAAGCAGTGATGGCGCTTCTGGCACAAGCGATGATGCAGGTGCAGCGGGGGATGGCCCGGTGGTAGTGGGCTTCTCACAGGTTGGTGCTGAATCTGACTGGCGTACCGCTAACACGGAATCAATGAAGTCAACCTTCTCAGAAGGAAACGGATATCAGCTGATTTTTGATGATGCACAGCAGAAGCAGGAGAATCAGATTAAGGCAGTCCGTAATTTTATCCAGCAGGATGTAGATTATATTGTAATAGCGCCGGTTACAGAGACCGGTTGGGACACCGTGTTACAGGAAGCAAAGGAAGCCGGCATTCCGGTTATTATTGTAGACCGTATGATCGATGTATCGGATGACAGCTTATTTACCGCATGGGTTGGCTCAAACTTCTTACAGGAGGGCTACAATGCAGTGGAATGGCTGGCTGGTTATTTGGACAGCAAGGGCAGGGCAGAGGAGCAGATTAATATCGTAACCCTGCAGGGCACCATTGGATCCTCCGCCCAAATCGGACGTACCGATGGCTTTGCTGAAAAGATGGCCGCATATCCGAACTGGACCATGCTGGAGAAACAGACCGGTGAGTTCACCCAATCCAAGGGCCAGGAGGTTATGGAGTCCTTCTTAAAATCCTATGATGATATTGATGTGGTAATTGCTGAAAACGATAATATGGCATTTGGTGCGATTGACGCCATCAAAGCAGCCGGTAAGACCTGCGGTCCTGACGGGGACATCATAATTGTATCCTTTGACGCAGTGGCAGCAGCCTTTGATGCAATGATCGAAGGAGCTATGAACGTATCAATTGAATGCAATCCTTTACACGGACCACGTGTAGCTGAGATTATACAGAAATTAGAAAAAGGCGAAACAGTAGATAAGCTTCAATATGTAGATGAGGGCGTGTTCCCGGCTGAAACAGCAGCTGAGATTAAACCTACGCGTGCATATTAATAGATCAGGAACAAAGCATGTTTCTGTAGATGGTATGCCCCTTAGGGCGCACCCTGCACGGAGCAAAAGCAGCGCCTTTTCCGGGAGGCTAAAGAATAGTTTCTCATAGCTTATATTAACGGATAAGTGTGGTTTAAGGGTGTGTTACGCTGGGACTGAATGAGCATACATAAAATTCCCGCGTACACACCCATTTTTATTCAGGGCAGGAACAGCACATTGAAGCAGATTTACTCATAACAAGTGAAGCAGCATATTGAAGTGTTTGCTCATGACAAGTGAAGCAACCTATTGAAGCGGTTTGCCCACAGTAAATGAGCCGCCTGCATGGGAGCGGCCTGCAGTTTCGTTTTGCCCTGGATAAGCTAGGACAGTGAAAGGATGGAGTCCACATGGAAGATGGAAATAAGGTTATATTAACGATGCGGCATATCAGTAAGAATTTCCCCGGTGTGGTTGCCCTGTCAGATGTAGACTTTACATTGCGTACAGGGGAAATACATGCATTAATGGGCGAGAACGGTGCCGGTAAATCCACATTAATAAAAGTTCTGACCGGCGTTGAGGAATTTGAAGCCGGGGAGATCAGGGTGACCGATAAAAAGGAGCCCATTATAAATAAATCCCCCCATGAAGCACAGGAAAACGGGATCAGTACGGTGTACCAGGAAGTGAATCTATGCCCGAACCTTACGGTGGCAGAGAACCTCTTTATCGGCAGGGAGCCGATGAAAAGAGGGATGATTGACTGGAAAACAATGAATAAAAAATCCAAAGAAATTCTCATGAATTTGGATATCGATATAGATGTTGCCATAGGGCTGGAGAACTACTCCCTGGCAGTTCAACAGATGATAGCCATTGCAAGGGCCGTTGATATGTCAGCAAAGGTTCTGATTCTTGACGAACCGACCTCCTCCCTCGATGATAACGAGGTGGAAAAATTATTTCACCTGATGAGGCATCTGAAAGCAAAGGGAGTTGGAATCATATTTGTTACCCACTTTCTGGAGCAGGTCTATGAGGTCTGTGACAGGATTACAGTGCTTCGCAACGGCGGGCTGGTAGGAGAATTCGAGGTAGGGAAGCTCCCAAGGGTCCAGCTGGTTGCTAAAATGATGGGTAAGGATTTTGATGATCTGGCCGCAATCAAAAAGAGCAGTGGGAATCAGGCCGCTGCCTCCGGTGAAGTGCTGATTTCGGCAAAGCAGCTGAGCCACAGCGGAACAATTAAGCCCTTTAATTTGAACATACATAAGGGTGAAGTAATCGGGTTAACCGGTTTATTGGGCTCCGGACGTTCTGAGCTTGCCCGGACGATCTATGGTGCGGATAAGGCGGATACAGGCGAACTGCAGGTAAAGGGAAGAAAGGTGCTGTTTGGGGCGCCGATTGATGCCATGAGGGCTGGAATGGGATATTTACCTGAAGATAGGAAGGAAGAGGGGATTATTGCCGAGCTCTCGGTACGGGAGAACATCATTATTGCCCTTCAGGCAAAGAGGGGCATGTTCCGGTTGCTTAGCAGGAAGGAACAGGAGGAATTTACTGACAAATATATTGAGCTTTTGAAAATAAAGACCTCGGACCGTGAGGTTCCCATCAAGCAGCTTAGCGGCGGAAACCAGCAGAAGGTAATTCTGGGAAGATGGCTGTTAAATAATCCGGACTTTTTAATCCTTGACGAACCGACCAGGGGCATTGATGTGGGTACCAAGGCAGAGATCCAAAAGCTTGTGGTACAGCTGTCCCAGGAGGGGATGGCAGTCATGTTCATATCCTCGGAGATTGAAGAAATGCTCCGGACCTGCAGCAGGATGGTGGTGTTGCGTGACAGGTCCATGGTAGGTGAGCTTTTGGAAGAGCAATTGGGCCAGGATGGCATTATGAGGGCAATCGCGGGAGGTGCTGTAAATGAGTAGGATGAAACATATAGTGATAAAAATAACGGGATACCGGTTATTTCTCCCTCTTCTGTGTCTGGCGGTCGTATTGTTGGTAAATGTTATCAAAACCCCCAGCTTTTTTGAAATAACAATTAAGAATGGCGTGTTTTACGGTTATATTGTGGACATTATTAACCGCTCCAGCGAGCTGGTGATTTTATCAATCGGTATGACCCTGGTTGTGGCAGCTTCCGGCGGGACGGACATTTCAGTGGGGGCGGTCAGCGCTGTATCAGGAGCGGCAGCCATCTTTATTCTTGGCGGCGGACAGACCAGCACGAACTTTTACCATATCCCCTATCTTTTGGGTGTCATTGCCGCAATTGCGGTGGGGGCTTTGTTAGGAGCCTGGAATGGTTTTCTGGTGGCTAAGATGAGGATCCAGCCAATGGTAGCCACCTTGATCCTGTATACGGCAGGGCGGGGAATTGCCCAGTTGATTACAAAGGGTCAGATTTTATACCTCAGGGTGGACCATTTTAAACAGCTGGGAAGCTTTATTCCGGGAATACCCCTGCCGACGCCGGTCTTTGTGGCAATCCTCTGTATCCTTGTAACGATGCTTTTGCTTAAGAGGACGGCACTGGGGCTGTATATCCAAACGGTTGGCATCAATGCCAAGGCCGCCAGGCTGGTAGGCCTTAATTCCACGATGATTAAATTCCTTACCTATACCTTCTGCGGACTGTGTTCCGGTATTGCGGGACTGATCATCACATCCCGTGTTTATTCCATCGATGCCAACAATGCGGGGCTTAATATTGAATTGGATGCTATTTTGGCGGTGGCCCTGGGCGGAAACAGCCTGGGAGGCGGTAAATTCTCCTTGCTGGGAAGCGTCATCGGTGCGGTTA
Organism: Mobilitalea sp.; assembly: GCA_029974875.1. Next base: position 9,726 of record JARKQP010000600.1, on the reverse strand, counting down.
CGATCCAGGCCCTGACTACCACCCTATATGCGATGAAGGTTTCGGCGGACCAGCTCTATGTTTATAAGGCAATTGTAGTCATTCTGATTGTTGCTTTGCAATCCCCTGAGCTAAAGAGGATGCTTAGGAACTTAAAAGGAAGATTCCTGGTTGCGCAGACCGGAAAAGAGGTGGCATAATGAATTTCAGAATAAAGAAAATGGATAGCAAGCAATTCCTTTTGCTGATTACAATCGGCCTTTTCATTGTGATGTACCTGGCCGGCATGGTGGTGTTTCAGGATAAGAATTTTGGAAAGCTCCAGGTATTCCTTAATTTATTTATCAGCAACGCGGGGTTAATCGTAGCGGCAACCGGTATGACCATGGTAATTATAACGGGAGGCATCGATATCTCCGTCGGATCAGTCATTGCCATGACCTGTATGCTCCTGGCCTGGATGATGGAAATCAAGGGAATGGGGGCTGTCCCGGCATTGGTCATTGTATTGGTGGTAGGGCTGCTGTACGGATTAGTACAGGGCTGGCTCATTGCCTATTTAAAGATCCAGCCCTTTATCGTAACCCTGGCAGGATTGTTCTTCGCAAGGGGCATGACTGCGGTAATCAGTACGGACATGATCAGTATAAAAAATGAACTGTTCTTAAAATGGGCAAATGCAAAAATATATTTTCCCTTTGGCGGTTCGGTGAACCGGAAAGGGGTAATGATCTATCCTTACCTCTACCCAAGCGTGGTGCTGGCGCTGCTCATTATGGTCTTGTTTTTTGTGGTCTTAAAGTTCACGAAGTTCGGACGCTCGGTTTACGCGGTGGGAGGGAATGAACAATCTGCTCTTATGATGGGGATCAATATCAGGAGGACAAAGCTGAAGGTCTATGCCCTCAATGGAGTGTTAGGCACCTTTGCGGGCTTCTTATTCTGCCTGAATACCTGTGCCGGCTTCGTGGAGCAGGCAAAGGGCTTTGAGATGGAGGCCATCGCATCCTCGGTCATTGGAGGGGCCTTATTAACCGGAGGCGTCGGTAATGTCTTCGGAAGCCTGTTCGGTGTCCTGATCAAAGGGACGATTGAAACCTTCATCACCTTCCAGGGAACCCTATCCTCCTGGTGGACGAAGATCACGATTGCGGTTTTGCTGGCGTTTTTCATAATCCTGCAGAGCGTATTAGCTTCCAGGAAGGTAAAGACGAGTTAGAAAAAATGTATGATAGCTGATATGGTTACTATGGGGAGTAATAGTATAGAAGTAGCAGGAATTGGAGAAAATGAAGCTGCGTGAAAATATCTCTTGCGCAGCTTTGTTTTGTAGCCTGGCAAACTGCACAATGGATTTTGAATTTTCACAAATGTTTACACAAAGAGTTATTTCTGGTTATTTCTATGAAAATAATTGTAGCATATTGGTAATAATAATGGTATAATATAAAATCAGAGTGGCGGGAGGACAACCCGAGACTTCTGAAAAGGTTATCGGGCGGGAAAGGTACCGGTGGGTTTTTCAGTTGTTTCGGTTCCTCCGACTCTAGTAAAAGACATGGGATTCAATTGTGGGTTCTTTCAATACCTTTGTGAAGGATCCGGCTCCCTTGTCCAAAGAGAAAAGGAGATTAGAATATATGTACAAAAGTTTTTCTATGGAATTGGCGGGCAGGACTCTGACCGTCGAAATTGGCAGGGTAGCAGCCCAGGCAAATGGTGCAGCCTTAATGCACTATGGTGATACCGTTGTATTATCAACAGCAACAGCTTCCGATAAGCCGAGGGAAGGGATTGATTTCTTCCCCTTAAGTGTAGAGTATGAGGAAAAGCTATATGCCGTGGGAAAGATTCCCGGAGGCTTCATTAAGAGGGAAGGAAAGGCATCTGAGAATTCGGTGCTTACCTCCCGTGTTATTGACCGTCCCATGAGACCTTTATTCCCGAAGGATTACAGAAATGATGTTACCCTGAATAACCTGGTATTATGTGTTGACCAGGATTGTTCCCCGGAGGTGACAGCCATGCTTGGCTCTGCAATTGCAGCCTCTATTTCTGATATTCCCTTTGAAGGGCCTACTGCATCTACTATGGTCGGCATGGTAGACGGTAAGCTGGTATTTAACCCTACATCAGCGGAAAGGGAGCAGTCCACCTTAGCCCTTACGGTAGCCTCTACCAGGGAGAAGGTAATTATGATTGAGGCCGGAGCGGAAGAGGTTTCGGAGGATAAGATGATCGAGGCTATCTTTGCCGCACACGAATTAAACCAGAAGATTATTGGATTCATTGATACAATTGTGGCTGAAGTAGGTAAGCCAAAGCATTCCTATATCGTATGCGATACACCCGCTGACCTCTATGAGGATATGGTTAATTTCATCACGCCGCAGGCGATGGAGGAGGCCGTATTTACAGACGAGAAGCAGGTCAGGGAAGAAAATATCAGGCAGATTACCGACAAATTAGTTGCCCGTTATGAGGAAGAGCATCCGGAATGGCTTCCTTTGCTTGGCGAAGCAATTTATAAATTCGAGAAGAAGACGGTCCGCAAGATGATCTTAAAGGATCAGAAGCGCCCTGACGGCAGGAAGGTAGACCAGATCCGCAAGCTTGCCGCTGAGATTGATGTACTGCCAAGGACCCACGGTTCAGGCATGTTCACCCGCGGGCAGACCCAGGTGCTTACAATTACTACCCTGGGGGCATTAGCTGAGATCCAGAGATTAGACGGTATTGATGAGAATGATACCAGCAAGAGATATATGCACCACTATAATTTCCCTTCCTATTCCGTTGGTGAGACGAGGCCTTCCAGGGGTCCGGGAAGACGTGAGATCGGTCACGGTGCATTGGCAGAGAAGGCTCTTGTTCCGGTGCTTCCTTCCGTGGAGTAATTCCCTTTTGCAATCCGTACTGTATCTGAGGTGCTGGAATCCAATGGTTCTACCTCACAGGGCAGTATTTGTGCTTCTACTCTGTCACTGATGGCAGCAGGTGTGCCGATTAAGGCAATGGTTGCCGGTATTTCTGTAGGTCTTGTGACTGGCGAGGCAGATGATGATTATATTCTTTTAACGGATATCCAGGGGCTGGAGGATTTCTTTGGGGACATGGATTTCAAGGTGGCAGGTACCCATAAGGGTATTACTGCAATCCAGATGGATATTAAGATCCATGGTCTGACGAGAGAGATTATTGAGAAGGCCATTCACCAGACTAAAAAGGCTAGAACCTATATTTTGGATGAGGTTATGGCTCCGGTGATCTCTGAACCTAGACCGGAGGTTGGACCTTATTCACCGAAGATTGTACAGATTAAGATTGATCCTTCTAAGATTGGTGAGGTTGTTGGGCAGAGAGGGAAGACTATTAACGCGATTATTGACCAGACTGGTGTTAAGATTGATATCACGGATGATGGGGCTGTTTCTGTATGTGGTGTTGATAAGGAGAGTATACAGAAGGCGGTTGATATTATTAAGATGATTGTGACTGACTTTGTGGAGGGTGAGATTTATACAGGTAAGGTTGTAAGCATCAAGGAATTCGGTGCATTTATTGAATTCGCGCCTGGTAAGGAAGGTATGGTTCATATCTCGAAGATTTCAAGGCAGAGGGTGGAGCATGTGGAGGATGTGCTTACGCTTGGGGATATAGTTAAGGTGGTTTGCCTGGGGCAGGATAAGATGGGTAGGATTAGCTTTAGTATGAAGGATGTGCAGCAGTAAAAAGATATAACTGAGATGTAGGTTGTGAGGTCAGGGAGCCAGAGTACACAGGCACCAAATGTATTTCATTGCCTCTACATCCGAAGGAAAATGTCCGCTATAGGAATACATGCGAAGAGAAGCATGTTTTCCTATAGCGGACATTTTTCTTCGGAAGTAACGGCAAATGAAATACATTTCGGTACCGTGTACTCTGGCTCCCTGACCGCGATAGGTTATGGACTTAGGTAGCTGCTTTTAGTTTTTTAGTTCATTTTTTAGGAACTGTTGGAATTGGTTTTGTACTTTTGGGAGGAAGCTTCTGCTGATGGGGATTTTATGGGAGGTGGTGGTGATGAAATCCATTTCTTGTATGTTTTGTATGTGGGTGAGGTTGACGATGTAGCTGCGGTGACAGCGGAGGAAGGGGAGTTCAGATAGGGTGGCTGTTAGTGTATCAAATACCATATTTGAGCGGAGCTCTCCTTGGGTGGTTATGAAGATGCAGTTTTTTCTTTGGGCTTCTACATAGATGATGTCGTGGAGGCGGAGGGGGATTAGTTGGCGGTTTACCATGATTTCTAGGGCTTTGCAATAGCGTTCCATCTGTTTTTGGCATTTTTTCATGGCTCGTAGAAAGTCGGTTTCGGTTACCGGCTTGACGATGTAGTAGACTGCCACGTCATAGCCTGCAATACCAAAGTCTTCGCTGGTGGTGGTGAAGATGATGGCGGCTTCCTCGTCAGAGGCGTGGATTTTTTGGGCGGTGTCCATGCCCGTCAGTCCGCCTGGGGCCATGAAGATGTCCATGAAAATGATCCTGTACTTGCCTGGTTTGAAGTTGGACAGGAGGGCTTCTCCGCTTTCGAAAAAGTCTACCTCTGCTGCAAAGCCCTGTGTCTGCAGGTAACGCCCAAGGAGTATTTGCAGCTTTTTTGCATCTTCCTTTCTATCCTCGCAGATTGCGATTTTCATGATTTTGCCTCCTTTGTATTTTGTATATTCTGCTGCTCGGGGAGAAATACCTCGCTGTAAAAAGTATTTCCCTCGGAATAGAAATGGACGTTGCCGCCGTAGCGGCTAGCCACGATCCCCACCGAAGCGAGTCCGATACCTTCCCGGTCTTTTTGCTTGCGGGAGAAAAAGTGTCCGTTTTCTGTCTTTACCTGACCGTCAAATTCGTTTTCTATCAAAAGCACCAGCCATCCGTGTTTGCACCCGATCCGCACAAGAATATTGCGCTGGTGGGCAGGTATAAGCGCCGAGGCTTCCAGTGCATTTTCCAAGAGGTTGGACAGGACGACGCACAAGTCCGCATCGTCTACTGATAGTGTCTCAGGCAGCTTTGCCTCCACCCGGAAGGGTATGTCCTGTTCTGCGGCAAGACCCGCATACATCCGCAGGAGCATGTCCGTGACGTAGTGGCGGCAGTAGGACATGGGAACGGTTAGAATCCGCTTGTCGCTGTAGGCTTCAAGATAAGCTTTAAGCTTTGCCATATCCCCGTTTTCGAGCAGCTCCCGAAGCATGATGATGTGGTGGCGCAGGTCATGGCGGGCGGCTCTTGCTTCCTGTTCTTTTTCCAGCAGGATGGGGTAATAGGCCCGCTGCACCTCCAGCATTTTGGTGACGCTTTTGGCTCTTGCCTCCATCGCCTGCTGCAGCCGGAGCTGGCCGGCAATTTCAAACGCCATGGCGATGCCGGTGCACAGCACCAGGACGCCGCCGGCGAGCTCGGTAAACCAGCCAAAGCGGATAGGTTCAAATAGGGGATATATACGGTCCATCACGAGGGCGGCATCGAACACGGCCATACCTGTCAGCATCAGCTTGCTGTAGGTTTTTCTGTGGTGGAGCGACCAGGCTGCGCCGGCGGTCAAATAGATAGCGCATGCCCAGGTGTACACCCCGATCAGGCGGGAATAGGCGGTCATCAGGTTCAAGCTGTTCCCCATTAACAGCGGAAATACCAAAGCAATGGCACAGGTGAAAACGCCAAAGGCGGCGGAAATCCCCGTCCATCGCCGGTCTATGCCGGTGAGCTTATCCTGTATCCACAAAATTAATAGGAGCATGGCACAGTAAGCGAAGGCTTCGGCATGATACAGCCCAAGCCCGCCCAGGGATAGCGTTTTGACCACCGGATAGCATATGTACAGCGTGAAGGCCAGACAGAGGGAGGCATAGAGGAAGGGCAGGGGGCTTCGGGGATCTTTTTTTCGGCCTGCGCTGCTAAATACGCCCAAAAGCAGATACAGAAAGCCAATACATAGAGACACTGCACATACCAGGGTGCGCAGGATTAGGCGCTGATTCATCAGCCCTGCCACAGCAGAAGGCTTCCCAAAAGCCGGTGGATAGACCATGCCGCTATAAAAGTGGCTGTAATCGGAAACGGCAATGAGGATTTCCATGCGCACCGCCGCCTGCACCGTCACTGAGGCAATGCCTGTCTCTGCCCGGTAGCTCCCGGGATCGGGACTGCCCATTTCCTTCATCAGTACACCATTAATATAAAGCTTATATGCCGAATAGATCTCTGGCAGCTCCAGCGTATAGCTTCTGCCCTCGGCGGGCAAGGCAATATTCAGCCGGTAGGTAGCGCTGCCGTGGGGACTGCGGGGGCTGGCATTTTCCTTCAGCCGCCCCTCCAGACCGCCGTATTGGCCGATAAAGACAAGCTCATCCGGGAGAGGGGGATTCTCCGCAAAATCCTCCGGTGTGAGCAGCCTGTCCCGGTAGATTTCCCAATCGCTGACCAGAAAGAGGACGGGATACTGGGCAAGGGTGTTTTCCTCCAGCATCAGTACGCCGCTTTTTGGCTGTGGCCCCTTGGCGGTATATTTGTTATCGAATTCGTGGAGAAGATAAAACGAAGCAGCGGATAAAAGAAATAGGACGAGCCAAAGAGCCGCCCAAAAAAGATATCGGCAGCTCTTTTTTTGCTTCATGGCTTGCCCCCTTTCTTCCTCCAAAAAAGGAAAGCGGAGGCCGCCGCAAGCCCGATCAGACCTGCAAGGCCGGCGGGTATCCAGGAATCGGAGTAGGGCTCCCGCGCTCCGGTACCCTCTGCTTCCTTGCCTGTGATGCTTGGAGGAGGGGATGGCGTGCCGGTGGATTGCTGGATTACCGGCACCGATTGGATATCCTCCCGTATCAAAGAATAGGTTCCTGGAAGGCGCAGGGAGAAATCGGCTGTACCTGCGGTTTTATCAAGGGAGGCGTTGATGGCATCCATGCCCTGTATAGAACAGGAAACTGTGTCCCCGCTCCAGGGGATGCAAAGGGAAAAGGCTTCCGGCAGTTCCTCCGTCAGAGGGATGCCGTTTACTGCGAAACCCACGACAAAGCTGTCCCCATCCGGCTGATACAGGGTGACGGTAAAGGTGTCCGCCGCTGTCAGCCCAAGGCCTGTCACGTATGAGGTAGGAACCGAAACCCGAAGCCCATCCCGCAGAAATGACACATAGGCAGGATTTGCCTGTGCCATTACAGAAAGACGGTCTCCGAACAGGGTGACGCCGTGTGCATCCGTATACTCGGAGGGAGCTGTGGGAGAGGTTTTCTGCTTTCTATCGGCTGGTGCTTGCGTCGTTTGTACCGGCGGCGTGGGAGTATTTACCGCACCAGTACTGGCAGCATTTGGCGCAGGCGTAAAAACAGCGCCCGCCGGCTGCTCCGATTTCGACCCGGAAGCATTGCCGGCCGGTGTGTCCTCCGGCTTTAAAGAGGTGGCTCCACCCGGTGTCATCTCTGGCTTTAAAGAGACAGAGCCCTCCGTTGTCTTCCCTGCCTTTGAAGAGGCAGAGCCCTCTGTTGTCTTTCCTGTCTTTGAAGAGGCAGAGCCCTCCGGTGTCACCTCCGGCTTTAAAGAGACAGAGCCTCCCGATGTTTCCTCCGGCTTTGAAGAGGTGGATCCTTCCGATGGCTTTTCCGGACCAGGGGTAGGGTTACTGGTGTTATCAGGTATTTCTGTTGCTGGCGGGGGAATTGTCTGGCCTCCGTTATCCGAGCCCTCCGGATTCCCGGGTACCGCATCATTTCCTGGCGCTTCCTCCTTTGGAGGCTCATTTTCCGTACTGTCCGCCGGGGGAAACGTCCCACCGCCGCCCAGCGGCGGATTTTCCTCCCGGTCGCCCCCATTGCGGTCGCCTCCCACATCATTGGCGGTGCGGGGCAGTGTATTGTTGACCAGATCCAGGTTTAGCACGTTGGAAAATCGCTGTCCGTCATATTGTATCTGAAATTGGTAGAAATGCCCTGTGGACAAATTATCAGGATCCAGCTCCAGCCCGGTCACACCACTGCCGCTATATACAAAACGCCCGTAAATGTTATACATCCCAGCACCAGGCCATTCTTCAACAGGGTGCCAGTCTCCGTCATCCACCGATACCCACAGGATAGGGTCTTGGGCAGGATACAGCCACTGTATAAGATAGCTGCCGGTTATATCAAGCCCTATGGCGCTTAAATCTACTCTGTCCTGGGGCACCACATGAACGCTTAAGGTATAGAAGGCAAGGTTGCCCAGATCCAGGGCATCCGGCAGCTCTAAGCGGAAGGGATAGTATGTACCTAGTACGCTGGGATCGATCCGATCCAAATCCAGCTCTATCGGCCAAAAAAACATATCCTGTGCTTCTGTGATCAGGAAAGCCTTGTCCTCAAAGAGTGTAAAAAACCCGGGGAGCTCGGCTCTGTCTGTGCCCAATGGAATAATGATGTTGGAGTTGGAAACGATGCAGGAAGCGATCTTTACCAGCGGGCCTCCCCCGGGGGCATAGACCAGCACAGGAAGAGATGCAACAAGCGGTTCCCCTCCAAACACATAGCCCTCCGGCAGGAGGATATCCCCCGTGAGGAGCTGCCGTCCCGGTGTAAGCGGATCAATCGTATCATAGTGCCACTGTATTTCGCATTCCACACCGTCAAAACGGCCGTAGACGGCATAGGCTGTTTCAGGAAGCTGGAGCGTTTCCGGGTCTTGACCCACCGTCAGGAGCCGTAAGTCCGTGTCGTCCATGTGGAGGCGGTACACCTCGAGAGGAGGAGCTTCCTGCTGTGTATCCTCCGGCTCTTGCTGCATATCCTCTGGCTCCTGCTGTGTATCAGCTCCGGCTTCCTGTAACAAGCCGGCTTCAGCTTCCGGTTGCCCAGGAATTGGCGTATCCGGCCCGGTCAAGGACTGTCCTTCGTCCCCTCCAAAATTCTGCGCTCCGGGTTCTTCCTCGGGAAGCATGGAAATTCCCTCTTGTTCCATGTCAGTATCGTCTGCATAAGCCGTCTGAATTGGGAAGCAGACTGTCGACAGTAGGATAAAAGCGGTTATTGCCGCCACAAATCGTCTGTTCATATTCTCACCCATCCTTCATTGCTGCATTGCTGCGGTTCCTCAGCTTTTTTCGATAAATTCATCCCCTAAAATTCCATTAAATGTTACTTTAATCATATTCACTAAATCGAATAATGTCAAGTAATGGGTCAAAAAGGAGAACGATAAAATTCAATTTGTCAATCCCTAATTGCCAAAAACCGGGCTGATTTTCTACATTTCGTACCCTTTCAATGCATTTCGTACCCCTTTTATTGATTCCGGGGGACAAAACTGCTAAAATCGGGGTGTCCGATCTCGAAGGAAACGAGGTCGGACGGTTTGTTTTCATGAACATATATAAACATATAAAAGAGAGGAGGGTACCCGGATGGAAATTGCGATCCTTGGATACCAGAGAAAACGCCGCGATGATGTAGAAGGGAACCTGCGGGCTTGCCTTGGCGAGGATTCACCGGTTCTCCTGCGGCAATACGGTATGGAAGAACCTCTTTATAACCCTGCACCGGAACAAATTGCGGTAGTCTTTATTATCGTGGACGATGCAAGGGCGCTGACCGCTGCAAAAAAGGCGGCGGAGTGGGGCAAGGATTTGCCCCTTGTGATGGTCAGCAACCATCCCCAGTATGCAATGGAGGGAATCCGCCTGAAGGTGCGGCACTATATTTTATTCCCGCTGGAGCAGGAGGACATCCGGGAAGC
>JARKQP010000584.1 GCA_029974875.1 Mobilitalea sp. | reverse complement strand
TTGGTTTCTGTCAAAGCCCATACAAACACCTCACTCCGATTATATTTGCAATAACATAAAATTATATCTGGAAATAAATATAAAATTATATTATGCAGTAATATCATATGCGTTTTTCGACTTTTTGTGACATATTATCCCTATCAGAGTGACACAGGACCCCTGGGCTAAGGATATACCAAACATATCCATACCAGTTAAACTTTTTCTTTCTTCTGCCGAAATATACCATAAGACATACAAAAATATTTAAGGAGGTATCCTTATGCGTATAGGAGAAGCAAATTATAATAGCTATTCCCCCTTCCAACGCCCAGTGCCGCCCGCATCCCAGCGTGAAGCAACGGACCGGACAAATGCATCCCAGGGCCGGCTCCCCTCTGCTGACCCTGCACAGGATACGGTTACCATCACCATAGATGAAAAACAACGCCTTAAAAAGGAAGAGCAGCAAAAACGGCTCCAGGCGGACCAGCAGATATTGGATGAATGCCAGCGGATGCTGGAAAGCTCAAAGGAACAGGCAATCGCTGCTGGAAAAGATGCTAAGGTACGGTTAAAATGTATCATCATATCCTCCCGGATTATGTCGGGTGACGAGGTTCCCCTGGAGGACTACAAATACCTGGCCAAGCATGATCCCGAGCTCTACGGCAAGGCACTTTCTATGCGGTTTAAAAGCGACAATCCTAAAAAGTATGACCGCATTTCTGAAGACGAAGAGGAGGAAGGCACGGCTTTCTCCGGCTCTGCCACGGATGGATCAATTTCCTTTTCCTTAGGGGACGGCGGCCCCAAGGTGTCGCTCTCCTAAACAAGAGAATAGAACAAGAGGGTGCCGCAGCACCCTCTTGTCATTAACCCTCTTTGTCATTAACCATTTTTCTTATATCTTATAATCTACGGACTGCCCGACTGATTTTTCGGCTTCCGTTCTCGCATTGTCCGAAAGGATGCCCATTTCATAATCGCGAAGCTTCTTCAGCAATTCATCGATGGAACTGGCAGTAACAGTCACCCTGTCAGGATCCTCCGCCCCGGGGGTTCCCTTCTTCTCCTTCAGCCTTTCCTCCGCTTCCTTCCTTGCCGCATTACTGCTCTCCGTTCTTTTGGCCTCCCTCTTCTCTCCGGCCTTCTTCTCGATGCGCTCCCTCTGGGCTGCCAGGGATTTATCAACAACGGCAAAATAGGATGCATTGCCCTTGTCATCAATCGTCATGCCATATGCTGTAACCGGGGAATTACCTCCCAGCTGTCCGGCAAGCTTTGACACGCCGGAGGCCGCATTACGGATCGTGGCTTCTATCTGGTTACGGTAGCTCTCATCCTCTGCCATGCGTTCAATTTTATCGGTATCGATCAATACGGTAAGCTTTCCGCCACCGGCAAAGCTGCCCTTGATTGCTTCCGCCTCCTGCTTCTTATCCGAAGCGACAAGCACAAAGTTCATGTTGCCAAACTTACCCTTCAGTGAATTATAATAGTCCAATGCCTTCTGGCTCAGCTTCGGATCGCCGTAGGTTCCGGCACCCTTCACTTCCTTCCGCCCTACTGCGGCCTCTGTCTTCTCTCCTGCACCTTTGGCGGCTCCTGTACCCTGATTGCCTGCCGCCGTTGCAAAATAGTCTGAGCGATTGATTTCATTCATATTGTTTTCCTCCTTGAAAAATACTAGAAAATCCGTTCTCTGATTACTATTTCGGCAGAATCCGACTAAAGGTTAATATCCTTGTCTAACGTTCACTAAATAACTGTTCATAGTTCTGAGCATATTTTTTAGACAGTGCCGGTCAAACATAGGCGTAATGTATATGATGCCTGGTTACTTTATAACCCGGATGGAAAACATGGGAGTTGACCCGTAATTCACCTGCTCCTCCTTCGACCATACCCGTTTCCATACCTCCAGATCCGTTTGGATTCTATCCACCTTATATTTTTTAATAACAGAGGCATCCCACTCAGGCCTGTTACACCGGCTTAAAGGCAGCCTTCCGGCAATCTCTTCCATGGCATCAATATCGGTACAGGTATAATGATCCTCCAATTCCAGCTCCTCTACCTGCTTTCTGTCCCTTTCATACCCCTGTCTCATTCCCTCATCATAAAGATAATGATACCAGTTAGCATCAAAATTCAACAGGATGCCGCCTTTTTTTAACACACGCATCCATTCTCCGTAGGCCTGTTCCGGCTTCTCCAGGTTCCAGGTCAGGTTTCTGCTGACAATGGCATCGAAGGTTCCATCTTCAAATTCCAGCCTCTGCGCATCCGAAAGCACCCAGTGGATGGAATCTCCGTAGGCCCTGGCATTCACCTTAGCCCTTTCCAGCATGGCTCGTGTACAGTCTACTGCCGTCACATCATACCCTGCCTCTGCAAGGATAATAGCAAAGAATCCGGGGCCTGTTCCAATATCCAGCACCTTTATTCCAGCTGTATTTTTTGGCAGGGATTCTTTTAAGACCCGTAGCCACTTCTCCTTCTGGGCTGTGTTTAATTCCTCTTCATTTACCTTGGAATATCCCATTGTCCTGTTGGTCCAGTATTTCCTGTTTTGTTCATAAAGCTTCATGTCCATTTTCCATTTCTTTTGCCTTTCTCTATTTGCGTACTGTCATCAGGAAGGTAGGTGCAGCCTCACTGTTTCGCTCCTTCAAAATACGGGCGCCTGCTTCCCTGTCACATTGGCATTGTACAAATCCCATTTCCTTCATGATGGCAATATCCCAATCGGGTCTTCTATTTTTACTAATAGCCATAGCCTTTGTAATCTCATTCGACTCCTGCCTCAATTCCTGTGTCACTCCAATATGGAATCCCGAGGCATCCGCACCAGCTGCCGGTCCATTCTCTTCCATGCTTTGGACCTCCCGCCCATAATCCGCATCAAAATTCAAAAGGATCCCTCCCTTCGCCAAAACCCTCATCCATTCCCTATAGGCCTGTTCCGGCTTTGGCAAGGTCCAGGTCAGGTTCCGTGCAATCACTACGTCAAAGCTTTCCTCCGGAAAATCCAGGCTTTGGGCATCCATCACCGCAAACTCTATGGATATCCCCCTCTCCCCAGCCAGCCTTTTTGCTTCCTCTATCATAGCAGGTGTCAGGTCTATCCCATATACCCGGTGCCCCTGCTCAGCAAGGAGCACCGCAAAATATCCTGTACCGGTACCGACATCCAGGATTCTAAGCTCTTTTTCCTTGGGAAGATATTTATTAATCTCCTCCATCCAACGTCCGCTTATTTGATCCTGCAGCTCCATCCTCCGTACCGTACCAAAATCCTGTGCCCGTCTTGTCCAGTAGCTTTTTACCCGTTCTTCCATCTGGTTCAATTTTATCAGCTCCTTATCTTATCTACATTTACCTGGTTAATCATCCCAATATCTATTCCAATCCGTTCTAATCCGTACTCCGTTTTAATCCCTTCCAGCCCGTGCAGAGGCTAACAAGCTTCTTGTATAATCCTCCTTCGGATCTGTAATAAGCTCCTTT
>JARKQP010000572.1 GCA_029974875.1 Mobilitalea sp. | reverse complement strand
TAAGGAGGAGACGGATGTTTAAGGTAATTGTTTTAGATGATGAGCCCAGTGCCGTGCAGCATATCTGTTCTATCATAAAGACAAAGTGCCCGGAATATGAGGTGGTGGCGACAGCGGAAAATGGAGTGGAGGGCATGGATAAAATCAGGCTGCTCCAGCCGGACCTTGTGATAAGCGATGTGAAAATGCCGCTGATGAATGGGATTGAACTGGTAAAAAAGATTAAAGAGGAATATGCCTGTATCTTAACAATTATCATAAGCGGATACCAGGATTTTGAATATGCAAAGGGGGCAATACAATCCGGGGTGACGGATTATATCTTAAAGCCGGTGGTGCCCTCGAACCTGCAGACAGTGCTCTCGGAAACGGCGGTCAGATTAAAGGAAAGGTATTACAACAAGCGGAAAAAAATCATCCATCAGCTCTGTAACGGTGCCTCCTGTGAAGACACCCTGATCGCCCATGATTTTACCCATAAGCGGTACTATGGGGTGATTGTGCGCAGAAACGGCCTGCCCAGAAGGTTCTTTAAGGATAATGACCTCGAAATATATTCCAGTATGAACGAGCTGATCACAATCTACGGCCGTGATGAAATGGAAGAATTATATATCATTCCGGAAGAATTGCTGTCCGGCAGGAGCTTTATGGAATACCTTAAGAAAATCCAGGCTACGGCTGTCAGCAGGGATCCATATGCCACGATCGTATACAATAAGCGGGCCTTTGGCGTATCCGAGCTTCAGGAGCAGGTTAAGAAATTATACCGGGCCTTGGATAATGTTCTGGTCATCGGCTGTACCCGGATTGTATCCTTGGATGAGGTATCGATCAGGGAGGGCTGTGACAAAGAGGAGAATATCGGCGAGATCATAAAAATAGTAGAGTATATGCTGATTGAACAGCATTATGAAAAGCTGAAAAAGGAGCTGAGGAGATATTATCTAAAATGGAGTGGGGAGGGAAAGAACCAGCTCTGGATGGAGAATGTATCACGGCGGGTTCTTTATGCGGTCCGTGAGTACGAATCGGATTCTGTGCCTTTGACGGAATATGAATATATGATGGAGGATGCCTTTTTCTATGCAGCCTCGGTGGAGGAGCTGATTGACAACCTGTTTGAAATTATATTCAAATGTGTAAAGGGACAGGAGGACCACGGGAAAGTGGATACGCCGGAATTCTTCAACTCCGTTAAGAATTATTTGAATGTACATATGGCTGAAGGTATTTCCCTGCAGCAGGTATGTAAGATTTTTGCAGTGTCCCAAACCTATTTAAGTAAATTATTCCGGAAGTACGAAAACCAATCCTTTAACCAGTATTTAACCGCCCTGAGGATTGAAAAAGCAATTAAATTAATGAGGGCTGATCCGGAATTATTTATTAAGGATGTAGCGGCAATGGTCGGATACAATGACCAGTTTTATTTCAGCCGGATCTTCCGCTCCTATACCTCAAAATCGCCCTCGGACTATTTCGGCGAACTATAGTGGAGATTGAAAAAAACAATAGAATGGTCAATAAAATGAGCAACGGGATAAGAAATAAGATAAATAAAAAGACAGATCATAAGACAGATTATAAGGCAGATAATAAGACAGATACAATAGAGAAGATAAACAAGTAATAAAAAAGCAATAAACAAATAATTGAATAAGTAATTAAACAAGTAATTAAATAAGTAATAAGGATTAAGGCTTCCTCCGCGGGCTTGGACCGGATATTATAGGAAGTCTTAATCCTTTTACTTATTTATTTTTTCGTAATCAAGCCTTAAACGGCTACATCTACCCGGTAAATCCCTTTATCTTTTGGGACGGGGATCAGCTGTCCCTTTACCGGAACCCCGTCCACGGTAATATGTTTTTTGCCGGTTCCCTTATTTACGATATGGATCCTATATTCTGAACCACGGAACTGCCGCGTGATATCTAACTCTAGAATTTCCTCCGGCAGGCAGGGATCTATGATGAGGCCTTCATAATCCGCGCGGATGCCCAGGATGTGCTGGCTGATATTTACGAAGGACCAGGAGGCGGTACCCGTAAGCCAGCTGTTCTTTGCCTCACCGAAATGTAGCGCTTCCCTTCCGGCAATCATCTGGCTGTATACATAGGGCTCGGTACGGTGAAGGTCGCTGATATCCTCGATAAATGCGGGAGCGATGCTCTTATAATTTTTAAAGGCACGGTCACCGTCCCCGGTTACCGTATTTGCAATACTGATCCAGGGGTTGTTATGGCAGAAGATGGCCCCATTTTCTTTATAACCCGGCGGATAGCTGGATATCTCCCCTAAATTAAGGTGATAGTCCGAGTAACAGGGATAAAGAAGCTGGATGCCGTATTCCGTGGTAAGAAGCTCGTCAACGCTGTCCAGGGCGGCCTTTGCCTTCTGGTTCTCCTTGCCGATTCCGGCCATGACACAGAAGCCCTGTGGTTCTATATATATTTTCCCCTCCCTGCATTCCTGGCTTCCTACGGGTTTGCCAAAGGCATCATAGGCGCGGCGGAACCATTTTCCGTCCCAGCCGTCCTTTTCAATGGCGGCAGCCATGGTCTGGACCTCCAGGCTTATTTCCCCGGCCTCCCCGGAGAGCCCCAGGCGTCTGCAGAGTTCGGCGTATTCCCCGGCATATTTTACGAACATGGCGGCGATAAATACGCTTTCCGCCACCCCGCTTTCAAAGTTGGAGCAGGTCTGGAAGCTTTCCCCCGGCTCCTCTGAAAAGCAGTTTAGGTTCAGGCAGTCGTTCCAGTCGGCGCGTCCGATTAACGGCAGGCCGTGGGGTCCCTTGTTGCCCGCAACATATCGGACACTGCGTCTTAAGTGCTCCATCAGCGGTTTTTCGGTCCCCTCCACATTGTTGAAGGGGACGGGCGCCTCCAGGATGGACATATCCCCGGTTTCCCGGATATAAGCAAGGGTACCTGCCACCAGCCATAGGGGGTCGTCATTAAAGCCGCTTCCGATATCACCGTTGCCCCGTTTGGTCAGAGGCTGGTATTGGTGGTAGGTGCTTCCGTCCTCGAATTGGATGGAGGCGATATCGATAATTCTTTCCCTCGCCTGCCCAGGAATCATATGTACAAAGCCAAGCAGGTCCTGGCAGCTGTCCCGGAAGCCCATTCCGCGTCCGGTGCCGCTTTCATAATAGCTGGCGCTCCGGCTCATATGGAAGGTTACCATGCACTGGTATTGGTTCCAGATGTTTACCATACGGTCAAGCTCGGGAATCTGGGAGGCTACCTGGTATTTAGTCAGGTGCTCCTCCCAATATTGCCCTAACCGGGTAAAAGCCTCTTTGGCTAAGGCGGCGCTGGAATAGCGTTCCATCATCCTTCTGGCTTTTTCCTTCCGGATTATATTTGGCGCTTCCCATTTACTTTCCTTTTCGTTCTCGATATAGCCAAGGATGAAGACCAGTTCCCTTGTGCCGCCCGGCTCCAGGGTGATGGAAAGGTGATGGGCGGCCATCGGATACCAGCCGCTGGCAATGCTGTTGCTGCAGGAGCCCTTCTCTACAGCGGCAGGGAATGACCAGTCCCGGTCCGGTCCAAGAAAGGCATCCCGGTCGGAATCAAAGCTGAGGGAGGGTTCATTGACGGAGTAAAAAGCATAATGGTTACGCCTCTCCCGGTATTCCGTCTTATGGTAAATAACACCGGCTTCTGTTTCCACCTCACCGATGCTTAAGTTTCGCTGGAAGTTCGTGGTGTCATCTACTGCATTCCAGAGGCACCATTCCAAGGCCGCAAAAAAATCAAAGGTCTTTGGGGAGGAGCCTTCATTTTTTAGTGTTACGTGATGGAGCTCACAATTATCATCTATGGGGACAAAGAAGGTAACGGCTGCGGACAGCTGGTTTTGGCTGCCGGAAATCCTCGTATAGCCCAGTCCGTGCCGGCACTCATAGTCACTGACCTCGGACATGACCGGCTTATAGCAGGGGCTCCAGAGGTGCTCCCCTTCCTTTATATAAAAAAAGCGGCTGCCAATATCACCTGGAACATTATTGTACCGGTACCTGGTAAGCCTCCTTAGCTTAGCATCACGGTAAAAGGAGTAGCCTCCGCCGGTGTTGGAAATTAAGCTAAAGAAATGATTGCTACCCAGATAATTAATCCAGGGCAATGGAGTGGAAGGAGTCTGAATGACATATTCCTTCCTTGCATCATCAAAAAAACCATATTTCATAGATAGCCTTTCCTTTCTTCTATAATTAGTTGAATTAAATCATTGTTTCGTAAACGTTTAAGATATCAATATAATACAA
Organism: Mobilitalea sp.; assembly: GCA_029974875.1. Next base: position 7,123 of record JARKQP010000572.1, on the reverse strand, counting down.
TTATTATGTGAAAAATGCAACAACTTAAATGAAAAATACTGAATTAAGTAATAATAGATAAAGACAAATGCACAAAATTGGGGAGTTATTACAAAAATAATTATGCGTATTGCATTTTGGTGAGAATGGTAGTAAGATTAATACGAAAACGATTAAGTGAACAGTTTCTGGCAAATGAGCTGACTTGCAAAAGGCTGCCGGTTCCATTTGCTTAATACCCCAGCGTATACAAGAGAGAGAGGTAATTAGATTGGTTTCTTTAAAGGATATTGCTGAAAGGTGCAATGTTTCCATAGCAACAGTAAGCAAGGCGATGAATGACCAGAGCGATATTGGCAAGGATACGAAGGAAAAGATAAGGAAGGCGGCGGAGGAACTGGGATATCTTCCTAACTCGGCTGCAAGGATGCTAAAGACAAAGCACAGCAATAATATTGGGGTGCTTTTTACGGATAAGACAAACAGCGGTCTTGCACATGAGTACTTTTCTGCAGTGCTGGAGAACCTGAAGGTCCAGGCAGAGCTGAGGGGATATGATATTACCTTCATATCCCAAAACATCGGGAACCAGAAAATGTCCTATCTGGAGCATTGTAAATACCGTAACTACGACGGCGTGGTAATTGCCAGTGTGGATTATTATGACCCGATGGTTTTAGAGCTGGTAACCAGCGATCTTCCGGTAGTTACAATTGACCATGTATTTAACGGAAAGACAGCAATTTTATCCGATAATGTGGGCTCCGTGGAGGAGCTGGTAAAGTATATCTATCAGCAAGGGCATAGGAAGCTTGCCTTTATCCATGGGGAGGATACCTCAGTAACCCAGAAGCGTCTTGCAAGCTTTTATAAGACCTGTATGAATCTGGGAATTGCTGTGCCGGAGAATTATGTCCTATCCGCCCCGTACCATGACACGAAATCCACGGCAATAGCTACAAGGAAGCTGCTGGAGCTGCCGGATCCGCCGACCTGTATCATGCTTCCTGATGATTTTTCTGCCATCGGGGGGATGAATGTAATTGAGGAAAAGGGCTTAAGGATTCCTGAGGATATCAGTGTAGCAGGCTTTGACGGGATTTTACTGTCCCAGGTGCTGCGTCCGAAGCTCACAACGGTCAAGCAGGATTCTGTACTCATCGGCCACGAGGCGGCCAGGCATTTAATCGACTGGATTGAGAATCCAAAGACATATCTTGCATCCCAGGTACTGATACCTGGAAAGCTGCTTGCAGGACAGACGGTAAAGCAGCTGTAGGTAAAACCAACCTGATGTACTGCCGGGACGCCGGCATAGCATAAAGTTACTTATTAATTAAATATCAATCATTTAGGAGGAGAAGGGCAAATGCAAAAAAAATTATTAGTAGTATTGTTGATCGGAGCCATGCTGCTGTCTTCACTCACAGGCTGCAGCTCAAACGCTCCAAAGGATACCTCTGAAACCAATGCGCCCGTAACGAAGGCTGCAAACACAGAAGATACAGCAGGAACGGACCAGACGGATACCGGAACCCCGGATGCAGGGGCTACCCAGGGCAAGGTTTTGAACATCTACTGCTGGAATGAAGAATTTAAGAGCCGTTACACGGATTACTTTGAAAAGGCCGGCAAATTACCGGAGGGCATAACCGTTAACTTCATCATTACACCCAGTGACAATAATGCATACCAGAATGCACTGGACCAGGCTTTGCTAAACCAGGAAAGCGCGTCTACGGATGATAAGGTTGACATGTTCTTAATCGAAGCCGATTATGCATTAAAATACGTAGATTCCGAATATGCCCTGGATGTGAAAGGGGATGTAGGCTTAACGGATGCAGACCTTGCGGACCAATACCAGTATACCAAGGATATCGTAACTGACTCAAATGGAATCCAGAAGGGCACTACCTGGCAGGCAACCCCCGGACTTTTCGTGTACAGACGTTCCATCGCAAAGGATATACTTGGAACCGATGATCCGGATAAGGTACAGGTGGCTTTAAGCGACTGGTCAAAATTTGATACGGTGGCAGCAGAGGCAGCAGCAAAGGGCTATAAGATGTTGTCCGGCTATGATGATGCTTACCGTACATTTTCCAACAACATGTCTGCCCCTTGGGTTGACGGTAATAAGATCGTGATTGATGATAATATTATGAAATGGGTGGACCAGACTAAGCTATATACGGATAAGGGCTACAACAATAAAACCTCCCTGTGGGCACCGGAATGGTCGGCTGACCAGGGACCTGAGGGCAAGGTATTCGGCTTCTTCTATTCAACCTGGGGCATTAACTTCACCCTTCTTGGAAATTCCTTAAAGACTCCTGTAGCGGACGGCGGTAAGGAAGAGGTTGGTAACGGTATTTATGGTGATTATGCCGTTTGCCGTGGACCGGAGAGCTACTATTGGGGCGGAACCTGGATCTGTGCGGCAGCAGGAACGGATAACCTTCCTTTAATTAAGGATATCATGCTGACCCTGACCTGTGACCCTGCAACCATGAAGCAGATTACGGAGGACACACAGGATTATACCAACAATATAACAGCCATGAACGAGCTGGCAAACAGTGATTTCCAATCAGCCTTCCTGGGCGGACAAAACCATATCAAATTATTTGCTGAAGCAGCGCCTAAGATTGACATGAGCAATATTTCCTCTTATGACCAGGGCTTGAATGAATCCTTCCAGAGAGCCTTCAAGGATTACTTTGACGGCATCGTAACAAAGGAGGCGGCTTTAGAAAACTTCTATAAATCAGCAATTGAAAAATATCCTGAATTAACAAAATAAGCTTAGCTTAACACAGGTATTAGCCTGACATAGGGCAGCAGGGTGGGAGAAGTCCCATCCTGCCCTGCCTGTGTCAGCAGCATTCCTGACACAAATTTGTGCCTGCGGCGGCTTGGCATCTGCAGGTACCGGAAAGGGTATGGTTATTAGCATGAAAAAAGAAAGGAAGAAGATGGTGAAGCAAAAAGGAGTCAGCTATGCAAAATGGGGCTACCTGTTTCTGATCCCCTTTTTTACGGTATACATAATCTTTTCACTGGTTCCTTTGATATCAACCTTTTATAATAGCTTTTTCGAGAACTACATGTCGGGTCTAAAGAGAATTGGGCCTAACTTTATTGGATTTGAAAATTACAAATCAATACTCAATGCAGATTTGTTACAATACATGAACAATACCTTGATTATGTGGCTGATGGGCTTTATCCCACAGCTTATAATAGCACTGCTGCTGGCGGTCTGGTTTTCTGATTTGCGGTTAAGGCTTCGGGCAACCGGGTTTTTTAAAACGGTTATTTATATGCCGAACCTGATTATGGCCGCAGCTTTTTCCATGCTGTTCTTTACCCTGTTTTCCGACAGCGGGCCGGTGAACAATATTTTAGTGGATCTGGGAGCCCTGGGAGAGCCCTTCCGCTTTTTATCCTCCGTATGGGCAACCAGGGGTCTGATTGCAGGCATGAACTTCCTGATGTGGTTCGGCAATACGACCATAGTCCTTATGGCGGCAATTATGGGAATTGACGGGGCGCTATTGGAAGCGGCGGCAATTGATGGGGCATCTCCCTGGAAGGTATTTTCGAAGGTCATCATACCATCAATACGCCCGATTTTAATCTATGTCATCATTACCTCCATGATCGGCGGCATCCAGATGTTTGATATCCCTCAGATATTTACCAAGGGTGTGGGTTCACCGGATAGGCAAAGTATGACGTTGATCATGTACCTGAATAACCATCTCTTCAGCAAGAATTATGGCCTGGGCGGTGCGTTATCCGTTATCTTATTTATCATATCCGCCATATTAAGCGTGCTGGTATTTGCATCCATGAACAGGGATATGGTGAAAAAGAAAGGAGGGAAATAAATATGAAGGAGAAAGGGGAATCCTCAAGACTTCTTTTAAATATGAGACGCTTCGTCAGCTATGCCGTATTGGCTTTCCTCGTATTTTTGTGCCTGTTCCCGTTTTTTATATTACTGGTGAATGCGACCCGCTCCCATCCGGAAATCCAAAAGGGCTTTTCCTTCATTCCCGGCGGTTCATTCCTTACGAATATGGTTAATGTGTTAAATAACGAGAACCTTCCGGTGCTGAACGGTATTATTAACAGCCTGTTGATCGCAGGCATGAGCGGGATCCTGGCGACTTATTTTTCCGGTCTGACAGCCTATGCGGTCCATGCCTATGAGTTCCGGTTCAAAAGAGCGGTTTACTTATTCATTATGCTTATCATGATGGTTCCGGTTCAGGTCTCTACCCTGGGCTTTGTGGATCTCATGGGGAAAATGAAGCTTATGGATAATTTTATCCCGCTGATTATACCCTCCATCGCTTCTCCGGTGGTATTCTTCTTTATGAAGCAATACCTGGAGAGCACACTGCCCTTGGACATTGTAGAGGCGGCCCGGATCGATGGCTCCGGTGAGTTTAGCACCTTTAACAGGATTGTAATCCCTATCATGAAGCCGGCAATTGCAGTGCAGGCCATATTTACCTTCGTCGGCTCCTGGAATAATTACTTTGTCCCCTCCTTAATCATCAAATCAAACAGTAAGAAAACCCTTCCGATCCTAATCGCCCAGCTCCGCAGCGCGGATTTTCTGAAGTTTGACATGGGGCAGGTGTATATGCTGGTGGCAATCGCCATTTTTCCTGTTGTTATTGTATATATCTGCCTGTCTAAATTCATTATCCGCGGCGTTACTGCCGGAAGTGTTAAGGGGTGAAATTCTTTTCAGGGATTTCTCTTCATTCGCATTCATTTGTATTGTATTCATTTTTACCATTTGCTATAATAAATTTTGTCTATATGCATTAAGCTTTGATCCGGTATAAAGAGGGTATCAGGTATATAAAATAGTGGTAACCGGTAACCGGGGCAAGTGGATAAAAATATCCCAGGAGTGGATCAGAAGGGAACAAGGTACATGTCAAATGAACTGACAACGGGAAAGCCAATGAGGGTAATCCTCAGATTTGCATTTCCAATCTTACTTGGCAATGTGGTTCAACAATTTTATTATCTGATGGATTCCATTATCGTGGGCCGGTTTTTGGGGGTGGATGCCCTGGCGGCCATTGGTTCAACTGGTTCCGTCACCTTTTTGTTTACCGGATGGATTATGGGAATGACAGGGGGCTTTTCCATCCTCATCGCACAGCGCTTTGGTGCAAATGACGAAGGGGGCCTGAAGCATTTTGTCGCCATGTCCTATTATCTATGCCTTTTTATGGCCGTGCTTTTGACGGTGGTATTGCTGCTGGCCAATGGATGGATCCTTACGGTGATGCACACGCCGCAGGAAATTTTTCCTGACACCTACCGGTTTATGAGGGTTGTTTACATCGGGATCACGGCAACCATCGCTTATAATATGTTCAATTCCATCCTGTGGGCATTGGGGGACAGTAAAACTCCCCTCTATTTCCTTCTGCTTTCCTCAGTCCTCAATATCCTGCTGGATTTATTATTTGTTGCGGTACTATCCCTGGGAGTGGAGGGTGCCGGATTTGCGACGGTTATCTCACAGGTTACCGCTTCTATTCTATGCCTGACCCGCATGCTGAAGAAATATCCGATGCTGAGGCTAAGAAGGGAAGACGCCTGTTTCTCAAAGGCAACAGTAAAGCAATTAATCAAAATCGGCGGCCCCATGGGACTGCAGTTCTCCATTACAGCCATCGGCGGCATGGTAGTCCAGATGGCATTAAATGGCTTGGGGCCAATTTACATAGCCGCCTTCTCTGCCAGTGGAAAGATCCAGAACATTATTGTCCAGGCCTTCCCCTCCCTCGGAGTAAGCCTGGCCGCCTACGTAGGCCAGAATACAGGAGCCGGCAAAAATGACAGGGTACGCGCAGGAGTAAGGGCGGCAGCCCTTGTCACTGTGGCTTGCGGTGTCTGTGCTTCGGTCTTTGTCCTGGTGTTCGGAGCAGGGTTCGCAGACCTGTTCGTAAAGGACGCAAGTGGAATGGTATTCAAAAATGCGAGGATGTTCTTTTATGTGGTAGCAGCATTCTACCCGGTTCTTGGCCTGCTCTATATTTACCGCAATGCGCTGCAGGGCTTGGGTGATGGGCTTATACCAATGCTGGGAGGGATATGTGAGCTGATAGCGAGGACTACAGTGACAGTAGTGCTCCTAAAGCCGCTTGGCTTTCTGGGGATCTGCTGGACAAATCCGGTGGCCTGGCTGCTGGCACTAACTCCACTGGTACTGGTTTATTACTCCAGGATGGGAAAACTGGACGGTAAAAGGCGCCGGAGATAAGTAAGATAATTTAGTGGTGCTAATTTACGCAGGCTTATAACGACCTAAATTCCAAGTAATGGTAAAAATTTTGTGAACACCGATTGTAAATAAAATTACTTTATGATATACTGGGTTCCAACAAAGTCCGTCAATTGATGGATTCTGGCATAAGATTTGAAAGGAGCAAAAAGCATCTACAGCAGGTGTAAACAACAATTATGAAAGATGGTTTAAAAGGTAATCTTATATTAATGTTAAAAGGCTTTATCATAGGATCCTCCATGAGTGTTCCCGGAGTAAGCGGCGGCACCATGGCAATCCTGTTAGGAATATACGATAAACTGATCAGTTCCATCAGTAATTTTCTAAAGGATATCAAAGGAAACACCATTTTCCTAATGAAGGTTGTAATCGGTGCAGGGGTTGGAATCGGATCCCTGGCCTTTGTGATTAAATGGCTGTTGGAGAAATTCCCTTTCCCGGTATCCTTCTTCTTCCTGGGAGCGGTCATCGGCGGTATACCGGCCCTCTATAAAAGGGCTAAGAAAGAAGGTGGCGGTATCAGTATTTCAGCCGGAATCTATTTCCTGCTGGGATTGGCAATCGTTATCTCCATTGGCTTTATTCCCACCGGCAATATCGAGATAAGCGGAGGTACCGGCTTTGCCCATTACCTGATGCTGCTGGTTACGGGAATCATCATTGCCTTAGCCTTAGTTCTTCCGGGAATCAGTACCTCCCATATGCTTTTAATCCTTGGTATGTATGACTCCATGCTGCTGGCGATCACGAAATTTGAGGTGGTATATATCGGAATTCTGGGGATTTCAACGCTGATCGGCATTTTCCTGATCACAA
>JARKQP010000570.1 GCA_029974875.1 Mobilitalea sp. | reverse complement strand
GTTAAAATACATTTCTCACCGTGGTAATCGATCAGCTCGTAATTTGCCGTGACCCACATATGCTTGCCTTTAAAATCATACTCCACAATCCGGTTGTAGGTGCTGCTATGCTCCATTAATTCTTCCTGCAGTGCCAGTATGCTGTCATTTTTGATATAACAGTCGATTCCGTAAAAGCTATGCAAGCCTTCGGAATCGATTTCCAACAAGCTGCATGCCCTTTTATTCGCTTCAATAATCTTTCCATCCTCCATCCTTGTAATAAAGACAGGGTAGGGATTTAAATAAAAAAGCTTTTTAAAATTTTCTTCATTCTCCACTAATTCTTTCCGTTGGAAAAAATCCACCAGCCTGTGGCGGTAAAAGACAAATCCCAGTAAAAAAGCTGCCACCACCAGGACTGTAGAGTTTACCATCTTTGCGAGAAACAGATCCGTATCCTTACATAGAATACCGATACCGATGAGAAAAATGATATGATTTATTCCAAAGGCAAAAAGCATATACAGGGGTTTTAAGGAAATAGCAATCCCTACAATTAGGACTAGTATAATATAGGAATAAATATTGCCGGTGTATCTTTGACTGTTGATAGAGGAGACCCCGCCAAAAAGAATATATAAAAATACATACATCTTTAAAATAATATCTAAGATGCGGTAATTCACTTTCTTACTCTTTTCATTGATCAGCTTATAGAAAATTAAGATCACAATCGAAGCTGCTACGCATACGGTATGCAGTATAATGAGTGTTTCACCATAAATCCTGTCAGCACCGTTTTTTATGATAATCCAATCCATATAGGCCCAAAATAATCCAAGACAAATAGTAGCCATAGAGATCAGCCGGATTCTGTTAAAAATCAGCAGGCTATTATACTCCTCGAACTCTTTTTGCTCTTTATCCGGGCGGCTTATTAAAAATTTTAATCCTTCCTTTATCCATTCCATAGAGTTGTCCCTTTTAATGTTAACAGTAACCGTCTTTACCAAATACAAGAACAGCATTCCCGGCTTCAGGAATGCTGCTGTAACACTTTTTTATTATATCAAGGAATGGGCTTTGGCGCAAGAAAATTCCCTTTCTTTTTGATGTAAAAGCAAATCACCACAGTCTATTAGGCCATTATAGTTATTTTCCCAAAGCAGTTACATATATTTTAATATAAACTAAAACAGAGGCTTATCTATGATAATACATGTTGTACAGCCCGGAGAAACAATTAGCTCTATCGCAGAGCTTTATAGGCTGCCTGAGGACAGGATCATATTGGAAAACGCTTTAACAAACCCAGATAATCTGGTGGTCGGCCAGACGATTGTCATCGTCTATCCATTAATCGTCCATACCGTACAGGAAGGGGATACCTTGGAAGACATTGCAAAACTGTACCAGGTTCCGTTAATGCAGCTTCTAAGAAATAATCCTTATTTGTCAGACAGAGAGTATATATACCCCGGTGAAACTATCATCGTAAGCTATGAAACGGATAAAATCGCCACGATATCAGTGGGCGGATATGTTTATTCCTTTATCAATAGGGATATTTTAAGAAAGACCTTGCCGTTCCTAACCTTTCTGACAGTGTTTGATTATTTTGTTAATGCAAATGGGGAAATTAATACTGTTGACGACCAGGATATTGTAAACATGGCAAAGGCATATGATGTATTCCCCATGATGCTTTTATCCACTTTATCCGAGCAGGGTGTAGGTAATAGGGAGGCAGATATTTTCATCCTGGACCATCCCGAGATACAGGATATTATTATTGATAATGTGCTGGCTAACATTAATGCGAAGGGGTATTACGGCCTGAACCAATATTTTCAATATCTGAGTCCTAATATGGGGGCAGAGACCGAGGCTTTTATTATTAAGATGAGTAACCGGCTAAGAAGTGAGGGCTTGCGGTATAGCATTACCATAACACCGCAAGTAAATATTGAGCGGACTAACATAACTTACGAAACCATTGATTATTCCACCATATCGCAATATGTTGACGCAATCCTTTTTTTGTCCTTTGATTGGGGCTATTCTTTTGCGCCTTCGACTTCTGCAACTCCCCTAAATATTTTAGAAGCAATAATCCGCAATTTTACTGAAGTAGTGCCGCCTGATAAATTTGCGCTCGGTTTATCCGTAATCGGTTATGACTGGGAGCTCCCCTATGTCCCCGGATATACAGTAGCAAATTCAATCACCTATGACGCAGCTATCCAGATTGCAGCCGATAGCGGAGTGGACATACAGTTTAATACGGTGGCGGCAGCTCCTTACTATTTTTATAATAGCATTGAAGGTGCCCTGCATAACGTATGGTTTAAGGATGCCAGAAGTGTAGACCAGATTTCCCGGTTAGTACCTGAAAACGGGCTGCAGGGATTATTCATCTGGAACAACATGTATTTTTTTACTCAAATGTGGCTTGTAATAAATAATCTGTATGATATTGTAAAGCTTCTAAATTAATACCCATATCATTGTTTAATACTATAGCATTATTCCTACAGCCATACTGTTTTTCCCTGCCGCTCCCTGTTATGCCTCCTCATAGATATCATGGATAAACTCTTCATAATTCACCCTTTGGGTACGTGAGTTGCGGTATAGCCTTTTATTTACTGTCACTAAGGAATGGATATATCCCGCGTCCATCTCCTCTGCAAGGAAATACCTGTTATTTCCGTAGAGGTCCCGGAGCTTCGTCCCTATTTTGAAAAGCTTTTCCTGATGAATCCCGGAGGAAAAGCCCCTTAATTCCGTATTATGCCCATTGCTACTGAAAAAAGGAGATTTCGCCAGCCAGCCCTCGTCCGCATACCCGTCTTTTGTTGTTTGCGTAAGCACGTGGTTTAAGTAATCCGTAAACTCCCGGAAGCCGCCTGAATACTCCTTGATTCCTACAATAGGATACCATAACCCCTTTATCTTGCCACTGTTAGTGCCGGAGGAGCTGTAATATGCCAGGATTACCCTTTCTGTCCCGAACGCGTATCGGATTCCTACATCAACGAGGCCAATCATCCGAAAGGGGTCCCTGGTATAAATATTGGCCCGGAAGCTATTCTCATATGTGCCTATGATCTCTGCATAATTCCCCATCCACATCCCTCTTCCATCGCTGCGATATTTTTATAAATAGGAGCCATGTGATTTTCAGACGATCACTAAAACCACATGGCTTCCTATCTAATTCCCCTTCTTTACTTTATCCAGCTGTTGTCTGATTTCATCAATGCTTCCGTAGGCTTCTTTAATCCCCATAAGTCTTTTTAACAAAACTTTTTCTTCCGGATTTAAGTCAAGCTCCTTAAACCAGGGTTTATCAATCCTGCTTACCTTTTGATAGGTTGAATAGTATAGATGGATTAAAAAATCAGCGATATACCAGTAATCCGATTCCTTCGTATAATAATCCGGCTTCATGACCCTGGCAAGGCCAAAATCAATCAGTGAGAGTTTCTTATTATCCATTCTGATGACATTGGGCGGCCTGATGTCCCTGTGAACGATACCACAGCCGTGCAACACCTCAATGAGGTCAAGCAGCTGGCTGCATATTTCGTAAATTTCTTCCCGTCTAAATTGCTGCCGCCCTTTTTGCAGGATGTCTTCGAATACCTCCCCTTCCATATACTCCAGTATATAGCCTTCCCTGGTTCCATCCCTAAAATAGGATATGAATTTCGGGAAACAGGGGTGATGCAGCTTTTTTAAAACCATTTCCTCATAAAACAATTTATTGCTGCTCTTTTTCATCATTTGCTTCTTCAGTTGTTTTACGACATATTGGTTGTTCTCCCCATCAACCGCCAGATATACGATTCCATACCGCCCCTCACCCAATAATTTCTGAACGGTATAGGTGTCTATAACATCATTCTCCCGGTAATATTGATCCGCATTACTGATCCAATTTCTTATCTGAAGATCCATAGCGGTACAAAATCAGTTTGATCTGCTGTAACGCCTGCTGTAGGACCGGGAGGCGGATCTGCGGCCAGACCTGGAATTGCTGTCCGACCTCCATGGAGAACGCCTATCCGATCTGCTGCGGGATCTGCTTACCCTGCTGTCCGATCTGTTAGGATCACTCATGGACCTACTTCCTGCCGAATAAAAGCTGTGCCCTCTGTAAGATTGGTTTCTGTCAAAGCCCATACAAACACCTCACTCCGATTATATTTGCAATAACATAAAATTATATCTGGAAATAAATATAAAATTATATTATGCAGTAATATCATATGCGTTTTTCGACTTTTTGTGACATATTATCCC
>JARKQP010000545.1 GCA_029974875.1 Mobilitalea sp. | reverse complement strand
AACGATATATATTTTAAAAACAGATGGCGGTATAAGCTTTTTTCCCGCCTGATGGACAGTATCTGGAATGGGAAGGAGAGTTTTCATAGTGGTGATGCTGTCAACCGTATTGAAGAAGATGTGCGTGTAGTTGCCGAAGGTATTTGTAAATCGTTGCCTGCAGTAATTGTAACCTCTTTCCAGTTCCTGGGTGCCTTCCTTTTCCTGACTAGACTCAATGCCCAATTGGCATGGACGCTTATTTTTATTATGCCGGTCTTTTTGGTATTGAGCAAGATATATGTGAAGCGCATGCGTCGGTTTACAGAGGAGATACGTAATCTGGATAGCCGGGTACAATCTCATATACAGGAGAAACTGCAATATAAGGTGCTGATCCAAACACTCGGACAGAACATACCGGTAACTACTAAGCTAAATTCCATTCAATCCATATTGTATAACCGTGTGATAAAGCGCGCGAATTTCACCGTCTTTTCCCGTACATTGATTATGTCCGGATTTGCTGCCGGTTACCTCATTGCCTTTCTTTGGGGGATAAGAGGCATCTACGAAGGAGCCATCACATTTGGTATGATGACCGCCTTTTTACAATTGGTCGGGCAGATTCAGCGCCCGCTGGTCGAACTCAGCCAGTATATACCTTCGATAGTACATACTATTACCTCTGCCGAAAGACTCAACGAACTGGATGACCTGACCACTGAAATACAAGGCAAACAACAGATGCTTCATGGACAGGTTGGGGTACGTCTCGAAAATATTTCATTTGCTTATCCCGATGGTGACCGACAAATAATAGAACATCTATCGTGTGACTTTACTCCCGGGAGCCGTACGGCAATCATGGGTGAGACAGGGGTAGGTAAAAGCACCCTTATCCGCCTGATGCTGGCCTTGCTGCAACCCCGTGAAGGAAAGGTCTATTTATATAATTCCACACAGGAACTGGAAGCAAGTCCGCTTACACGGTGTAATCTGGTATATGTCCCGCAGGGAAACACTTTGCTTAGTGGAACGATACGTGATAATCTGCTGTTGGGTAATCCGAATGCTACAGACCAGGAGCTCCGCAAAGTATTGATGACAACAGTAGCCGATTTCGTATATGACTTGCCCGATGGACTGGATACCCTTTGCGGAGAGCGAGGGGCGGGGTTAAGTGAAGGCCAATCGCAACGTATCTGCATAGCACGCGGATTACTTCGACCGGG
>JARKQP010000522.1 GCA_029974875.1 Mobilitalea sp. | reverse complement strand
GTATTAATTAAGCCAGCCTCCGGCAACTGCAATCTCAGATGTAATTATTGCTTTTATTATGACACTATCTCAAAACGTTCCCACGCGAACTACGGATTTATGAGCATAGACGTCTTAGAGAAGGTGCTGGAGAAGGTACTTGCTTACGCAGAAGGAGAATGTACCATAGCCTATCAGGGTGGTGAGCCCACATTGACAGGCCTTGATTTCTTTAAGAAATCCATCGAATTGCAGAACAAATATAATATCAACCACGTTAAAATATATAATGCCATCCAGACAAACGGATACTCTACGGATAAGGAGTGGGCTAAATTCTACGTCGACAATAATTTCCTCGTCGGTGTATCCTTGGACGGCGTCCCAAAGGCCCATGACCATTACAGGTTAAATACGAAAGGCGGGGGAAGCTTCCATCGTGTCATGGATACCATCGCCCTATTCCAAAAATATAACGTGCAGTTCAACATCCTGTCCGTCGTTAACAGCAAAACCGCTCCCCAGATCGAGCGCAGTTATGAATTTTATAAAAAGCATGGCCTAAAATACCTCCAGTTCATTGCCTGCCTGGATCCCATCGGTGAGGAGCCGGGATTAAAGGATTATTCCCTTTTGCCTGAGGTATACGGGGAATTCTTAATCAAGCTGTTCCGTTTATGGTACCAGGATTTATTGCAGGGCACCCAACCCTATATCCGTCAGTTTGAAAATTACATTTCAATTTTAATGGGCTACGCCGCGGAATCCTGTGATATGAATGGCGTCTGCGGTAAGCAGTATGTAGTGGAGGCAGACGGTTCCGTCTATCCCTGTGATTTCTATGTGATGGATGGCTACCGCCTGGGTACCTTCTGTGAGCATACCGTGACACAGCTTGACGAATCCAGGGACAGGCTCGGATTCTTAGAAAGATCCCTGCAGCACGACAAAAAATGTGACAGCTGCCGCTTCTACCCCATCTGCCGCGGAGGCTGCCCCAGAAACCGGCAGCCGGATGAGCCCTTCCATCAGTATTTTTGCAAGGCCTATGAAATGTTCTTTGATGCCTGTCTGCCGGAGATGCTGAAAATAGCCGACAGGCTGCAAAACAGCCGGTAGCCGTACCCTGCAGCTCCCTGCCCCGGCCATTAAAATCCATTCTGCAAGGGCAGTACCCTTTCCCTGACCAGTGTTGCCACATAAATTAGAAGCCTGATGAATATATTGGTATAGATAAGCATTCTTTGGGAGGTGGCAGGGTGAACGAAGCGTCCGGTTTTCATACGGTCCGCGGCTACCAGCTGTTAGAGAAGAACAAAAGCTCGCTAACCCCCGCCATGGAGGATTATCTGGAAATGATCTACCGCAACAGCCTTAATTATGGCTATATGCGCATTAACACATTATCCGAGCTTCTCCATGTAGCAGCACCCTCTGCCACAAAAATGGTCCAGAAGCTAAACCAATACGGATTGCTTAATTATCAAAAATATGGGATCATTTTTCTGACGGATGCCGGAACCGAGCTGGGAAAGTACCTGCTGCAGCGCCACAATATTATTGAACAGTTCTTAACTAACCTTGGCGTCAGGGAGAATGTCCTGACGGAAACAGAATTAATTGAGCATAGCATCTCCATATCCACCTTACATAAGCTGGATGCCTTCAATGAATTCCTTAGCAAAAACCCTGATACCCTCAGACAATATGAAGATTTTTTAAATGAAAAATAAACGCCCTCCTAAGAGAAGCGCAGCAAAAAGACCTTTAACGCAAAATAAACTGACCCCGCTAAGTTAGACCTAAAAATCCAACTTACCGGAGGTCTTTTTGGTCTAAAGAAGCCGCACAAAAAGACCTCCTAACGGATCATTTTCCTGTGTTAAAAGTCTCACCTGGCTGGATACAGCCACTGATACCTATTCTAATATCAACGCTCAATAAAGCATAAGACAAAGGCATTTGGAACATAAAACTAAATCTATCGGTATGGGGATAAAATTAAGGTACCCCTGCCTTATGCCCTATTGATCATTGACATTGCCGCCTGCAGAGTAAACTGCACGCACCTTCTCTATCTTTGAGATGATCTCCTTTTTCTGGTATTCTTCTAATGCCTGTAATGAATTAATCATATCCACTATCTCTATCAATAATTCCTGAGCTTGTTGCTTATCATCCATTTAGCCACCTCACTTGGATTCTTTTAAGCACACATTGACTTGCAGCACTGATTTGGTTACACTATTATTAATACATTAATTTCGCCATATTAGCGTCGTTTATTTAACTTTGTCATATAAATTCTTGACTATGCCAATATTATACATAATATTACATGCACTGTCAACACTTTATTTGTAATATAATTGACTAAATTTTATAATTTTGTTAATATCAATTCGAAAGGGGTGTGTCGGCTTGAATACCAGAATGAAACTTCTCCGTACGGAACTAAATATGAGCCAGGAAGCTTTCGGTAAACGGTTGGGGGTTACCGGAGCCAGCATTTCAAAAATTGAAAGCGGCCAGCGCAAGCTAACCGGGCAGATGATATTACTGATATGCAGGGAATTCAACATAAATGAGACCTGGTTAAGATATGGTGAGGGTGAAATGTACAAGTCCAAGTCCATGTTTCCCTCCGAGATCAGCCAGCTCTTAACAAATTATAATCTGGATGAGCTGGATACTAAAATCATCGGTGAATATCTCCTATTAGACCCAAGCCAACGTAAAGTAATTAAGGAATACATCAAAAAGGTTGCTTCCTATGATAGCCAACCGGACAGCAACCCAACGAACATAGATCTTATACATGACGGTACCGTAGCCGGTGAGACTCTTCTCTGTGCAGAAGAATCGGGCAGCATGGAATGGAAATAGTCTGAAGGTGCACAGCACCTTATACTTTTCAAAAAATCATAAAAATAAGTAGATGACAGTTAATAACCATCACCTACTTATTTTATGGTTTTTTTATTTATCTTCTCCAGGTAATTATGGCCTTAAACAGATCACCGTCCACCTGTATCTCAAAATCCCCGTCCTGCAGCTCCACAAAGCTTTTTACGATTGCAAGCCCTAATCCGGAGCCCTCCGTATTGCGGGACTGATCCCCCCTTACAAAGCGTTCTGTAATTTCCTCCGTATTAAAATCCAGCTCGCCGGCGGATACGTTCTTTAGTATCACGATAACCTTATCCTCTTTTGCTTCCATATCAATATAAGCTCTGGAATGGGGCATCGCATATTTCGTAATATTCGTAATCAGATTTTCAAAGATCCGGTAGGTTTTTTCACTATCCAGCAGAAGCAGTAGTTTTTCCTCCGGCAGATGCAGGCGAAACTCAATCCCGGATTTGCAAATCTTATCATCCAGTTCCAACAGCACCTGTTTGATTAAATCTGCCAAGTCAATCTCAAGCATATTCAACGTAATATTATCGCTCATGACCTTGCTGATTTCAAATAAATCTTCAATCAGCCTTTTCAGCCGTTGCGATTTCATATCCAGGGTGTCAATATAAGCTTTTCGTTCTTCGGGTGTTATATTCTCGTTTTTAAGTAAGTCGACATAGGTAATGATAGCCGTCAGCGGAGTCTTTAGATCGTGGGAAACATTCGTAATCAGATCCGTCTTCAGACGCTGACTTTTCATTTCTTCTTCCACTGCCTTCTTAAAGCCATACTGGACCTTTGAAAACTCTTCCTTTAGTGGCTCGAATACTCCAAGATTCTCTGTTATCTCCGTCTCGAGATTACCCTCTGCCATTTTTCTTGTAGCGTTAAGAAGTAAGGAGTATTTTTTCTTAATGTCATCCATATATTTTTTCAGGATAAAAAACAGCAGTATGCTATATGGTACGAGTACCGCTATTCCAATTACCCATATACTGCATAGAATCACAAGTATAACAAAATTCACAGTTAAAGCTTTCAGAATAGCTTTATTGGACTGATCCGTTAAATCCACCTCACCCAGGCTGATGAATAGTTTTTTAATTTTGCCGGAAAGGAAGCAATATATTCTTCCGGTTAGGGTTCTTTCTTTTATATATCGTCTCAGCCCAAGAACATACAGCTGTCTTAAAGATAATACCGATATAAAAATGATCGATAAAACCCCCGTCCATATCAGAAAGTTAAGGATATAATCAAATATATGAATCACGCTTGCGGAAAATATGGTCTGGCTTGGATTAATAAGAAAGAAATCTGTTACCGTCTCATAGGCCATCGATAGCAGGCCCTCATAAAAAGGAGGAATCAGTACTATGCCGCAAAAAATAAACTCAAAAGGAATCCGGCCCATAAGACCCCGGCCTATCCCCCAGCTTTTTACAAGCGGCAGCAGCAACCCAAGAAGCACCGCAAGCGAAGCTGCAAATGCACATACATACTCAAATCCGCCTTCGCTAAAATCCTTTACGGGATCCGGTAACGAGTTCCGAAGTGATCCTTCGGTATAGAAAAATTTTTCTGACTGTGAAGCATAAATGATAGTCGTATTTACCGGTGCATTGATCCGGCTGCAATATTGATACCAGTAGCTATCATCCCTTACCTCTTTAATAATCTCCTTATTCTTCTCCTTCAGCAAAAGATTATTAATCTGCTCTTCGCTAAAACCAGAATAATCCGGTATCTGCAAAGCACCGTCTTCACCATACTGAAATATCAGATAAAATGGGTATTGCAGCTTTAGCCTGGCTGCTTCCTCCGAGGCTGTAATCAGTTGATCGATAGGGTTATAATTATTTGTCAGATAATTTCCGGTAGTATCATCCAGCACATAGTATTCAAAAAGAGGATAATGCATCAGCGTATCGGAGTAGAATGAATTATGCCAACGGTAGAGTATTTCATTAAAATTTCTGAGAAAAGCCTTCTTCTGTTCATACCAGTCGTCCTCCTCCTGGAGGGTCTTCATATTATCCGGTAAAAATATATCTGTAGGCTGCTTGTTTGTATTATCTTTACCGGATACTAAATCCCAGAAAAGAACAAAATTACTCCGTTCCAATACATCCAGGAATTCCTGCTTATAATAATCCTCCTGTTCCTCTATCCCAGCTTCCCTTTGTGCCCGCAGCTTTTGTGAAAGAAGTCCGGAGTATTTAAGTACCGGCTGATATGATAACAGGATGCCGATAGCAATACTTATGATTGCCAGCATACTTACGAGAAAGCCGGCCACATTATTAGGACTGTTGCTTTTCAATTTTGTATCCAACTCCCCACACCACCTTTAGATATTTTGGATTTCTTGGGTCTATTTCTATTTTTTCACGGATATTCCTGATATGGACCATGATAGTATCGGTTCCGACCGGCCGTTCATTCCATACCCTTTCATATATCTCGTCGGAGGAGAATACCTGCCCCGGATGCTTGATTAAGAGTGCCAGTATTTTAAATTCCAGAGGTGTGATCTTAATGGGGTTACCATCTACGCTGACCTGCACCGTATTTTCATTCAACTCCAGTCCCCCGCAGACATATACATTATCCTCTTTTCTATCCTGGGCACCCCGGTACCTGGTATAGCGCCTCAGCTGGGAGTTCACCCTGGCTAAGAGCTCCATCAGTGCAAAAGGCTTTGTAACATAATCGTCCGCCCCGATATTAAGTCCGGTTACCTTATCTATTTCTTCCGACTTTGCAGTAAGCATAATTACCGGGAACTCATATTTTTCCCGCAGCTTCATCGTCATCGTAATTCCGTTCATTCTCGGCATCATGATATCTACGATTGCAAGATGTATCTCCTCTTTCTCAATCATCTCCAAGCCTTCAACACCATTGGAGGCCTTATATACGGTATAGCCCTGATTTTTTAGAAATATACCGATTCCCTCCAAAATCTCTTTATCATCTTCTACTATAAGTATGTGAAATGAATCCATAACAACCTCCGACAGCCATGACTCAGTATGAAACTACACGCTAATAAGCCAGCTTACTATTTCAGCTTACATTATACACATTTACTGCTATAATTTACTACTATAATTTCCAAATATATTATTTACCTTAATAGATTGGGGGGTCAAAAGTCTTATTATACCTTTACGATAAATATATATGCACATATTCATCCCAATATATAAAATTGGCTTTTGATCCCCGAAGCCTTAATATTAGTTGGTTCCTTAATATATCAGTTGGTTTTTTACAGCATCAAAATCCTGAATTTTTTCCCTATCCATTTTCCCAAGTGTCTCTACCTGTGCAGTAATTCTGGAAAAGGGCAGCGGAATCACATAATTGTCCCAACGGTTCTTTAGCCGAAGGACACGAGAGTAATTAAAATGTATATACACGACCTCCTTTCCCGCTTCCGAAGCCAATAAAAATAACAGCTTTTTGGGTTCATGCAACGGTCCCAAAGGACCGTCCAGGGCTGCTGCCAGAAGCTCCTTGGAGGTTCTGCCAGTCTCCCTCAGTTCACGGAAAAAAGGCCGCATTTTCAATCCATCCGGTAAACGGACCGCTTCTGCACCAAAACGGTTTAACATCCGTTCAATGACATCACCACGTTTATCGGCGGTTACGATAACCTTTATTCCCGCCTGCCTGGCAGCAATATCTTGAAGTACCAGCTGCATACAGTAGCTGTCGCCATGCCAGTAGCCTACCATCGTATTTTCCTGGAGTTTTTCCCCGTTTTTTAATTCGATTTTACCGGTTCTTGAGATTATTTTCAGATAAGTAAGAAATAATCCGGCTTGTAATCGGGTAAATATTCTGGTATTCATATTCCTGCTCCAACCTCCTGTCATACAAGATGTTTTGATAATGCTGCTGTACCTTTCTTGCGATATTAGAGGCCAAATATCCCTTTGCCTCCTCCAGGGCATGCTTTTGCATCCGTTCCCGGAGCTCTTTATTTTCAATAACCTGTATCAGTTTATCTGCCCACTGGGTTATCTCCGGTTTCGTCATAAATCCGTTTTTTCCATCTATAATTACATCCTGGACACCGCTTGCTTTTACTGCCACTACGGGTAAACCCGCCGCCATTGCCTCAAGCAGCACAATGCCCTGAGTTTCCGAGGTGGAAGCGAACAGAAATACGTCACAGGCATGGTAATAATCCCTAAGCTCTGCATGTGGAATATTACCGCAGAATATAATGTTCTGCTCCAGCCCAAGGCTTCTTGCCCTTTCCGACAAAAGCTGCCTTCTGCCTCCCTCTCCGATGATCAGCAGCCGGAAATCATCTCCCCTGCGATCCCGGAAGGATTTTAATCCCTCAAGAAGGAATTCAATATTCTTCTCCTTTTCCAGCCTTGATACGGTGCAGAACACATGGGTTGAATTATCCCCAAGCTGTTTACGGATATGAGCCGCCCTCTCCTTATCAAACTCGAATTCTTCTTCAAGGATTCCTGTCGGTATGACTTCGATATCCGATATCATGTCTTGTTCTATCAGGTATTGTTTCATACTAAGAGAAGGAGCAAATACCATGCTGCAACGGTTAATGAACCTCCGGTTGTGGATAGCTACTAATCGCTCACCGCTGCTGATTAACAGTTTTTTTCCGGCTGTTTCGCTGACCGGGCTGTTTTGTTTGTATCCCTTTTTTCTCTCGAAGGGTTTCAGGTAATGAAGATACTGCTCATATCTGGTGTGATAAGTTAAAACTACCGGAATATTGTATTTTCTCCCAAGATGTTCAGCAACATAGCCGATCAGCATCGGATGATGCACATGGATCAGGTCAAAGGACAATTCTTTGAATTTTTCTTCAATCATCGGATCAAAAATATCCGGAATAATAAATTCCTTACGCAGCTTCCGCTTTAAGGAATGATATCTTATCACATACTCCTCCTCAACCTCCGTATCATAGCTCGGGGCAAAAATATATACCTCATTGCCTAGTATTCTAAGCTTGTCAGCCAACCGCTCTATCGATATGGGAACGCCCCCGACAAAGGGCTTATAATTATTTGTCATCATCGCAATTCTCATGCTACACCCGTGCCTTTCAATTTTTTGGATCCTCAGGTAAACATATTTAGTACGGCGTCACCGAAATAGTAGCCCGCCCCCACAAAAACCAGATTCCAGACCAATATCCCCAGTCCGGAAAATACCGAATACCACACAAAATTAAGCTTTAAAATACCTGCCGGAATGGAAATGACGGTGCGAAACATGGGGATTAATTTTCCGAAGAACAAGCCCAGATATCCCCTCCTGCGCAGCCGCTCCATGATTCGTTCGATTAACTCCTGATGCTTTGGATGCTTCTTTATATATTTTTTCAGAACAAAATCACCGCCATACCTTCCCAGCAGATAGAGCACCCAGCTTCCGCAAAGCCCCGCAAGTACAGATAAAAACAATGCCCACCCAAATCCGATTCCACCCTTGGATGCCCATATTCCTGCTAACGGCATTACGACACCTGCCGGAAAGCCGGGCAGATTCAGATACTCCAGAAATACAATAATAAAAATTACGATGCCTCCGTAACGATAAAAGTAATCAGTCAGCAATTGAACATCCATATCTCCTATTCCTCTTTCTCCAGCATTTTTCATAGTCAGTCTTTGTTTGTGCGGCTCCATGCGAGTCCGTTTACCTGCTTTATTAGGTTCTTAAGCTATAATAACGGAATAATCTAAAGGATTACTTCAGAAAAAACTAAAGATTTTCTTAAGAAGTTTTCTTAGCTGCAACAGCCGTACGGGTACACTGGCAATGGCTGAAAGCGGATATTAGCATGAAAACAAACGAATCCTCCCGGATCTAAGTTAACCCGGAAGGATTCGTTTTATAGTTGATTATCTATTAAATATTATTTCCTGGATTGCCTGCTCCCAGGATAATGAAGGAAATCCGGCCATCATGTCAGCTTAGAAATAATACATCTGCTTAACCTTCCAACCGCTTCTTCCATCTTATCCGTTTCAATCCCCGAATAGTTCATTACCAGGATATGCTCCAGGTCAGGTGCCGGGTTATGGTAGAACTGGGAGATACATCCGATCCGTATCCTCTCCTGCTCTGCCCTGCGCAGGATGACCTCATCCGTAAATCTTGTCTTTACTTCCATCAAAAAATGCAGACCCGCATCCTCCTCCGTAATCACCACAGAGCCTGACAGGGGACTTGTTTTAATGCATTCCAGCAACAGATCCCTCTGGATCCGGTAAAAGCTCCTCATTTTATTGATATGCCGTTCAAAATGCCCATCCCGGATGAATTTAGCCAGGGCATACTGTTCAAAGGTAGAGACAGTGCAGGAATAAAAGCTTAATTCCCGGTAAAACTTCTCCACCAGATGCTCCGGGAGCACCATATAGCCAATCCTGATTGTGGATGCCAGGCTCTTGCTGAAGGTATTGATATAGACCACCTTTTCCATAACATCAATGCTTTGGAGTGAAGGGATGGGCTTGCCCAAAAGCCTGAATTCACTGTCATAATCATCCTCAATGATATATCTGTCCTTCGACCTGGAAGCCCAGCCAAGGAGCTCATACCTTCTGCTGATGGGAGTGATAATTCCGGTGGGATAATGGTGGGATGGCGAAATATGTGCCACCCTTGCCCCGCTTTCCTCCAGGGAGGGTATCAATATCCCCTGCCTGTCCATCGGGATATGGAGGCAGCTTACATGGTTGCTCCTGTAAATCTGGGCAACCTTCTTATAGCCCGGGTCTTCTACCGCATAGACCTTATCATGCCCCAGCAGCTGGATCAAAAGACCATACAGATACTCAGTGCCGGCCCCGACAATGATACGCCGCGGCGATACCCTCATCCCCCGGAATGCAAGAAGATGCCCGGCAATCGCCGTCCTAAGCTCCAGGCTTCCCCCGCTTGGGGAATTCGTCATCAGCTCCTCACTTTTCTCTGAGATAATCTCCCTCATCAGCTTTGCCCAGATGGAAAATGGAAAATTAGCCGGATTTGTCCGGTTACTCAAAAAATCCGCATAATATGCCGGCTTATCCTCGGTTAACTCCCGGTATGCCTGGGGAGGTACCGGTGAAGCCTTTAGGGAATTTGTAATATCCGCAACAAAATAGCCCTTCTTCGCTATGGAATAAATATAGCCCTCCGCCAGCAGCTGGGCATAGGAATTCTCAACCGTAATAGTGCTTATGTTCAGATGCTTCGCAAAGCTCCGCTTTGAGGGCAGCCTGCCCCCTGGAGCCAGAACCCCTTGTAATATATCGTTTTTAATGCATTTATATAAATGCTCATAAAGACTATCTGACCCTATATCTGCAAAGGAATATGTCAACATGGGAATGGGAGACCTCCAATCTGACCATTCTTAATATATTTAAAATGGATATTTAAATATGGTCACTTTCGATTATAATAGGGTTTATCAGGTTTGTAAAGAACAGCAGCGAAAAAACAGGAGTATTACCTAGGCATTGAGGTCCAAAGGGACATTAACATTAAACCATGAAAGCGCTGCAAAACCATTAATGCTTTGAAAGGGAGAATCTTTATGGAAGAGAAAAGGTATCAGTTAAACAAGGAATTAGCCCAAATGCTAAAGGGCGGTGTCATCATGGATGTGACCACACCGGAGCAGGCAAGGATTGCAGAGGAGGCAGGCGCATGTGCCGTCATGGCATTGGAGCGTATCCCGGCGGACATCCGGGCTGCCGGTGGAGTGTCCCGGATGAGCGATCCTAAGATGATTAAGGGTATCCAGGCGGCAGTATCCATTCCTGTTATGGCGAAATGCCGTATCGGGCATTTTGTGGAGGCACAGCTTTTAGAGGCAGTTGAGATTGATTATATTGACGAAAGCGAGGTTCTGTCCCCCGCGGATGATGTTTACCATATTAATAAACGAAATTTTAAGGTTCCTTTTGTCTGTGGGGCAAAGGATCTGGGCGAAGCCCTCCGCAGAATCAACGAGGGTGCTTCCATGATAAGGACCAAGGGTGAGCCCGGAACCGGCGATATTGTGCAGGCCGTCCGCCATATGAGGATGATGAACCGTGATATCGCCCGTATTGCTTCCATGAGGGAGGATGAATTGTACCAGATTGCAAAGGAGCTCCAGGTTCCTTTTGACCTTGTACAATATGTACATGATAACGGAAGACTGCCGGTAGTTAATTTTGCCGCCGGAGGCGTTGCAACTCCTGCGGATGCAGCACTCATGATGCAGCTGGGCGCGGAAGGTGTATTCGTCGGCTCCGGCATCTTTAAATCCGGCGATCCGGCAAAACGCGCCAATGCCATCGTTAAAGCCGTGACCAATTTCACCGATGCAGGAATGCTTGCCGCACTTTCAGAGGACTTAGGAGATGCCATGGTCGGGATCAATGAACAGGAAATAGAGCTGCTTATGGCAGAAAGGGGCAAGTAGCTTGGACTATTTTCGAGATAAAGGAGGCTTTAAATGAGGGTAGCTGTATTAGCGGTCCAGGGCGCATTTATTGAACATATCAAAATGATGGACCGGCTCGGTGTGGAATGCATCGAGCTGAGACAAAAGGCTGACCTAAAGCAGCCCTTTGACGGCTTAATCCTGCCAGGCGGAGAAAGTACCGTTCAGGGAAAATTGCTTCGTGAGCTTGAAATGTTTGACCTGTTACAGGAACGTATCAGGAACGGGCTACCTGTGCTAGCCACCTGCGCCGGCCTGATTTTGCTGGCAAAAGAGCTGAGCAATGATGATAAAGCATATTTTGGGACGCTTCCTGCCACGGTGAGACGCAATGCCTATGGAAGGCAGCTCGGAAGCTTCTCTGCCCTTGAAGATGTGGCTGGTATCGGGAAATTCCCAATGGAGTTTATCCGGGCACCTTATATCGAGAAGGTGGGGGCGGGTGTTGACGTATTAGCCCGGGTGGACGGTAATATTGTGGCTGCCAGATACCAGAACCAACTTGGTATGGCCTTTCATCCAGAGCTGGGGGAAGATACCCGTATCCATGAATTCTTTTTGCAGATGATTCAATAGTGTACTGACACCTTCCTCTTTAAGCTGATGGTGTATCCGCTGAATTTGAGTGCCAGAGTTCTTTCTTATCTATTGTGACGAATATATACGGTATTTATCACAATAAATAAGCCTGACTTTTGGCACTTTATTACATTCTTGAGAAAGATTGATCATGTGGACGGTTGAAAACAAAGCAAAGATAGGATATAGTATTATGGTGTAAGGTTAGTCATTGCTAACTCCGAGTAGGAGCAAAATAGAAGGAGGATATATATGGATAAGGTAATCGTGGCCTATTGGTCACAGACAGGCAATACCGAAGAGATGGCTAAGGCTATTGGACAGGGAATTGAACAGGCCGGCAAGACAGCTGAGGTGGCGGAAATCTCCAGCGTATCACTGGAGGATTTGAAAGCTGCCCCTGCGTTTGCACTTGGATGCCCCTCCATGGGTGATGAGGTTCTGGAGGAAGGCGAGATGGAACCTTTTGTAGCAGAGGTTGAGAAATTCTGTGCCGGAAAGAATATCGCTTTGTTTGGCTCCTATGGATGGGGCGACGGACAGTGGATGCGTGATTGGGTAGACCGGATGAGGGATGCCGGAGCCGAAGTGGTTAATGGAGAAGGCCTGATAACAGAAGGCTCACCGGATGGGGACGCAGTGGAGCAGTGCATCAAATTAGGCAGCAAATTAGCGCAGCTTTAAGCTGGTACAGCAGGCTTGGATAAAAACGTGATGTCGGGCTTCTTGGCATGAGATGTGTATAGGTTAAGGGATCTTAATTACCCGAATCATCTCGTTAATTATAAATTACATAGAGATTTTGTTTTCTGGCAGCGGTATGAATGGCATTTTATACCGCTGTTTTTTTGCAGGCAGGAAAACAAATATCATCTGTCAACAAAAAAGTATATTTAATGTTAGGCACAAAAGTATGTTTAACGTTAGGCACAAAAAGGCGTATTTGGCGTTAGGCACAAAAAAGCATGTTTAACGTTAGGCACAAAAAAGCATATTTAATGTTAGGCACAAAAATCATATTAACGTTAGACAAAAAACATATTTAACGTTAGACAGTTGCGGAAAAAAAGAGAATATATTATAATTGACGCAAAGTGAAATCCATCGGTCCTTCACTTTCACTATTAAGCCCAGGAAAGGATGAGACAATGGGTAAGAGAAAATCAGATGACGGTAAGAAGGTAATAAAAAAATATATTGACCTTCTATTTATGACCCCCTCCGAGGTTAACGCAAAGGAAATTGCAGCCCTGCTGCAGGAAAGCGGGCTCTCCACCCAGCTCTGGGAGGAAATGAACGTGCTTGAGATAGAATTGCCAAATGGGAATTCTGTTGACTTTGAGTCTATAGATCCAAATTTTAAGGATCCTTCCGATGCTTCCTTTATTAAAAACCGTAACATTAAGACCATCTTCGCCATCATCATCTGTGAAGAGGACATCAAGGCAGTAACGCCTTATTTTGAACAGCTCGTTGAGAAGCATTCCGGCTTCGTCTGCGGAGACAGTGCTGATTTTCAGCCAGTTTTGTCCGGTTCCTCAGCAAGGCCCTGATAATTCTCCGATTTACTGCCAATCATTGATCCGAAGAATTAAGGCACTTTTTATTATAGAAGGAGTATCCATATGAAAGTACAACGGGCAGCCTTAAAGGCTGCTTTCCCGCATACAATCCCTGTCCTTACAGGCTATCTCGTCCTTGGCACAGCCTATGGGATCCTTATGAACAGCAAGGGCTTCTCCCTGTTCTGGATCCTGCTTGCCAGCATCTTCATCTATGCCGGTTCCATGCAATTTGTAACAGTATCCCTGTTAGCTGCCGGCTTTGATTTGATGGGTGCCTTTCTCATGACCCTGGCGGTCAATGCCAGGCATCTGTTTTATGGCATCTCCATGCTAAAGCAATACCGGGGCTTTGGCAAGCTAAAGCCCTACCTGATATTTTCCCTGACAGACGAGACCTTTTCCATTGTATGCTCCGCCAAGATCCCGGAGCAGGTAGACCGGAAATGGTTCTATTTCTTTGTTTCCCTGCTTAACCATTCCTACTGGATCACCGGTTCCCTCCTGGGCGGTGTTCTTGGCAGCCTGCTGGATTTCAACACAAAGGGAATTGATTTCGTCCTGACTGCGCTGTTCGTAGTTATTTTGATCAACCAGTGGCAGTCCACGAAAAATCACCTGCCCGCCATCATCGGTATTGTAAGCGCCATTGTTTGCCGGTTCCTATTCGGAGCCTCAAATTTTATCATTCCTTCCATGATTATGATATTAACCCTGGTAACAGCGGCAAGGAAGCCAATGGAAAGGAGCCATGAAACATGAATTATTCCACTCTGCAGTTAGTCCTGTTCTTTGCTATAGTGGTTCTTGGAACCCAGCTGACCCGGGTGCTTCCCTTTCTGGTTTTTCCAGAAAACAAGGATATCCCAAAGTATGTGAAATACCTTGCTGATATCCTTCCCTTCACCATCATCGGCATGCTTGTGATTTACTGCCTGAAGGATGTTTCCTTCATCCAGTCTCCCCATGCGCTGCCGGAGGCAATCAGTATTCTGGTTATTGCCCTGCTCCACCTGTGGAAGAAAAATACCCTTCTTAGTATTGGCGGGGGAGCCTTGCTATATATGCTGTTGGTACAGTATGTTTTTACATAATGTTTTTGCTTAATACTTTCACATAATGTTAATGTTTTTGCTTAATGCTTTTATTTAATCTTTTTATATAATCTTTTCAATCATCAGCTTATGCTCTTTTGACAAATCCACAAAGCCTGTCCCGATCCGGATCACGGGACGGGATAGGGCAAGCTTGTTAATCATAACAACCTCTCCCTCCCTGCCGTCATTTAACCGGACAATATTATGCATATAGGACATGACGATCCGTTCCAGGAAGGTCATCAGATATCCCGGGTCATATTTCAGGAAGCCATCCCGTTCAAAATTCTCAACGACGCCAAAGGGGCAAATTGCATGGCGGTAGCGGCGGTTTGATGTCATGGCATCATAGACATCCGCAATCGCAACAATTTTTGCAAAGGGATCTATCTGATCCGCGACGAATCCGTTGGGATACCCGGAGCCGTCACAGCGTTCATGATGCATTAATACGGCATGCTTTACACGGACATCAATCGGAGCATCCTTTATGGCCTGGTAGCCTTTTAGGGAGTGGGTTTTTACAATCTCATACTCATTCTCATCCAGCTTTCCGTCTTTTGAGAGGATCTCCCTTGGAATAAGCATTTTACCAATGTCGTGCAAAAGCCCTGCCAAGGTAAGCTGCTTTATATCCTCTTCGGAAAACTTCAGCCAGCCGCCGAAAACATTACAGATCAAGGAGACGTTCAAGGAATGCATGTAGGTCAAATCATCATAGTCACGGATTCCATGGAGCATCTCTAAAATATGGCTGCCATTCCGGCCTTCCCGCAGGATATTATCCGTATTCCTTAACAGCTCCTCCACATCAAATTCCGCTTCACCCTTAAGGAAGTTGCTGAAGCTGCCTTCCACCTGATCCACAGTTCCGACGTAGGTATTGTTGAACTTCTTGAATTCCTGGGTGCTGCGCAGCACTTCAATATAGGACTCCTCCTTGACCTTTTCAGTCTCCCGATACACTAAAAGACCATAAACATTATAAAAACGTAATCTTGTAATCATCCTATTATCAAGTACTGCACCCTTTGTGATAATCAGCTGGTCCGATGATGAGTAGATGTCGTTTGCCACTCTCATTCCGGCCTTGGCTTGGTCCGTCCTAATTCTTACTACCTCCATGTAGCTCTATCCCCCACTTTCCTTTGTACATACCTTAAAGTATACCTTTCTCTTTTTGTAATTACAAGCAGATATTTTGCCAAATACTAACATTATTACCCTTTTTCCGATTTTAACAGATTATTTTAAGATCAGCTCCACAGGACAATGGTCACTGCCCAGCACCTGATTATGGATCACCGCATCCTCTATCCTGTCCTGCAGCCTCTCAGATACCAGGAAATAGTCAATCCGCCAACCCACATTCTTCTCACGTGCCTTAAACATATAGGACCACCAGGTATATGCATCCGTTACCTCAGGATATTTGTAACGGAAGGTATCAACAAATCCACTGCCTAACAGCGCTGTCATCTTGTCGCGCTCTTCTATGGTAAATCCGGCATTCTTGGTATTGGATTTCGGATTCTTTAAATCGATTTCCTTATGCGCCACATTCATATCCCCACATACGATCACCGGCTTTTTCTTATCCAGCTCCATCAGGTATGCCCGGAAATCCTCTTCCCACTCCATGCGGTAGCCAAGCCTTGTCAATTCCCTCTGGGAATTCGGCGTATACACCGTAACCATATAAAAATCCTCATATTCCAAGGTGATGACCCTGCCTTCCTCATTATGCCTGTCCATCCCAAGGTCAAAGGCTACCTTCAAGGGCTCCTGCTTGCAAAAGATAGCTGTCCCTGAATACCCCTTTTTTACCGCTGAATTAAAATATTGGTGATAGCCTTCAAAGGCTATCTCAACCTGCTCTGGCTGGAGCTTTGTTTCCTGCAGGCAAAATATATCCGCATCCATCTCACGGAAAAATTCTTCAAATCCTTTATTCAGGCATGCCCGAAGCCCATTGACATTCCAGGATATTAATTTCATTCGTTACTTCCTCCAGTTCTTTTTCAATTAGTATGATAGTAGTATTATAGCTTTTATCTTAATCCTGACCCTGGTCATGCTCCTAAGCAGACCCTAGCCATTACCCTGACCGGCCGGTTTTCTGACCTGCCTGATGCTCTTTTCCACCTGTTTTCTTGGCAGCATGACCTGATGCCCGCAGCCCAGACATTTTAACCGGAAGTCCATACCCACACGGAGGATCTCCCATTCAAAGCTTCCGCAGGGATGCTGCTTCTTTAATTTAACAATCTCACCTACGTTTAAATCCATCAGCCACCCTCCTTTCACGGCCCGCCAGATTATATTGCAGACCTTAAATTATTTAAAGTATAACATATTTCCATATGATTGAAAAGATTTTGAAATAATCCAAATTTACCACTTGCATTTTGCTTTAACGTATTGTAGTATATAAATACGCATTACGTAGTATTCATTACTACATCACAAGGTTAATACATCAATAACATGTATAAACTACAGAGGAATGGTAAAAATAAGAGGGCAGGAGAATTTTCTAAAATATAATTCCTTCTTCAAAACCAAGTATAGTTTATTATCTCAGGATGTATGGGATAGTACACACATATTAAGAAAAGGAGCTGATTTTATGACTGTTAAAAGAGTGAAAGCAAAAGATCCCGGAAGTGCAATTACACATTTTATTGGAACCCTGATGGCCGTCTTCGCCTCCACGCCTTTATTAATTAAGGCTGCTAACGGACCTAGTCCTATCCATCTGATCTCACTGGGCACTTTTGTCCTCAGTATGATTTTATTATATGTTGCAAGTACGGTTTACCATACCTTCGGTAAAACAGAAAAGGTTCATGTCCGTTTAAAGAAATTTGACCATATGGCCATCTATGTATTGATTGCCGGTACTTACACCCCCATCTGTGCCATTGCGCTGGGCGGACGGATCGGCTACACCCTGCTGGCCCTTGTATGGAGCCTCGCCATCATTGGCATTGCTGTTACCGGATTCTGGGTTCATTGCCCGAAATGGTTCTCTTCCATTGTCTATATCGCAATGGGCTGGACCTGTGTGCTTGCCTTTACACAGATCATTAACGCTTTACCGGCCGCCGCCTTTGGATGGCTGCTTGCCGGAGGAATTATCTACACCATAGGAGGCATCATCTACGCACTTAAGCTTCCCATTTTCAATAATAAGCATAAGAACTTCGGTTCCCATGAAATCTTCCACTTGTTCGTAATGGGCGGTACCTTCTGCCACTTCATGCTGATGTACCAATATATTGTAGTTATGCCGTAGAGGCTGTCAATCCAAAGGAAGGTCATCCCATTTATAAACATGGCTCAGACCGGCAGACCTTTATTGCCCTGCACAGATAAGCTATAAGACATTATGGAATAATAAGATAAAAACAACACCGCCCCTTCCTTATAGGATTAGGGGCGGTGAGTCATATCTATGTTAAGCAGCCGAATAGTTCTGGTAAGGTAACAAGGCAGTATAGATCTCTCTTCCTTAATTGTAAAAAGGGATTCGGTTGCGAGTGCTCAAAGATATGTACCCTATCCCGGCTAAACTGTCCTGCTACTTATATCATTACTATATTATACTCATAAAGCTCTTTCTTGTTACAAAAGACTAAAATAAATCTAGGGGGCCATTACAGCCTCTTCAATAATTCTTCCCTCTGGGCCTCAAAGCCTGGCTTTCCAAGCAGGGCAAACATATTCTTCTTATAGCTTTCTACACCCGGCTGGTCAAAAGGATTAACACCCAACAGGTATCCGCTTACGCCGCAGGCAAACTCAAAGAAATAGAACAGCTCGCCAAGGTAGAATTCGTTCTGTTCCGGAACATTGACTACCAGATTAGGAACATTACCGTCCGTATGTGCCAGCAAGGTACCCTTCATTGCATTCTTATTTACAAAGTCAACGCTCTTTCCTGCAAGGTAATTCAAGCCGTCCAGATCTACCTCTTCCTCCTCAAGAATAATCTCGGAAAGTGATGCCTCTACGTTGATTACCGTCTCGAACAGCGTTCTTTGTCCATCCTGGATGAACTGACCCATGGAATGCAGATCCGTTGTAAGGTCAACGCTCGCCGGATAGATGCCCTTCTGATCCTTGCCCTCGCTCTCACCGTAAAGCTGTTTCCACCATTCCGATACAAAGTGCAGGCTTGGCTCATAGTTTGCAAGAATCTCAATGCTCTTGCCCTTTCTCAGCAAAATGTTACGGACTGCTGCGTAAAGAACTGCATCGTTCTCCTCATAGCTATTGTTCAGGCAATAATTCCTCATGCTTGCCGCGCCTTCCATCAGCTTCGTGATATCAGCACCGCTGGCTGCGATGGGCAGTAAGCCTACTGCTGTCAATACGGAGAAGCGTCCGCCAACATCATCCGGAACCACAAAGCTTTCATAGCCTTCCTCTGTTGCAAGGCTCTTTAATGCTCCTCTTGCCTTATCCGTCGTTGCGTAGATCCTCTTTGCAGCTTCCTTTTTGCCGTATTTCTCATTCAACAGCTTTTTAAATACACGGAATGCAATTGCCGGTTCTGTTGTTGTACCGGATTTACTGATGATATTGATGGAGAAATCCCTGTCACCAATAACCTCCTTTAGATGATTCATATAATTACTGCTGATATTATTCCCACAGAAATAAATCTCAGGCGTTTTTCTGATTTCCTTGGACACGGAATTGTAGAAGCTGTGCCTTAAGAACGTGGTTGCCGCCCTGGCTCCGAGATAGGAGCCGCCGATACCGATTACAAGGAGCACCTCTGAATCACTCTGGATCTTTGCCGCAGCCTTCTGGATACGGTCAAATTCCTCCTTATCATAATCTACCGGCAGGTCAATCCAGCCTAAAAAGTCATTTCCTGCTCCTGTCTTATCAATAAGCTGCTTTTTTGCTGCTTCTGCGGAGGTTTTTATCATGCCAATCTCAGTCTCAGAGATGAATTTCTTTGCAACAGAAAAATCAAAAGATACTTTACTCGCCATTGTCTTACTCCCTTTCTATTTTTCTTTATATTCTAACAAAGGCCAGGTAATTATTCAATATTTTTCTGCCAAGTCCTTCATGTTTATTTGAAGGACTTTTCCTTCATGTTTATCTGAAAGACTTTTCCTTTATGTTATCTGAAAGACTTTTCCTTTATGTTTATCTGAAGGACTTTTCCTTTATGTTTACCCGAAGGACTCTTCCTTCATGTTTGCCAGAGGGGCTTTTCCTTACACCTTTGCCAGCGCTTCCCTTCAATCTTTATCTGAAAAATCTTTACGCAAAGAATTCCTTAAGCACATCCTCTATTAATTTTTCCTCCTGAGGATCCATAGGATGAAGCTTTGTCTTCGCTGTCTGGTTCTTGGACTGTCTGCTTCCCTCCAGCTTCTGCTGCTCTGCCTTCAGCTCTGTCCGGGCATTCGTACGGGGATCCTGTGCAGCTGCAATTTCCTCAGCTCCCTGGAGCACCTCCTCCATACTGGAATGGCTGCGTACAGACTTTAAATCCTCCTCCATGCTCTGCAGGATCAGCTCCTTCTCTACCTGCTGCTTCTGCTTTTCTTCCTTCACTACCTGCTTCTGCTCCGCTTTCTTCTTTAGCTGGGCTCTCCTGGCCTCCAATGCTTCCCTTTCCTCCTCCAGCTTCAGGCGCTCTTCCTCCCTGCGCCTTGCTGCCTGCTCTCTTCTCTCCTCCAATTTACGCTGCTCCTCTGCCCTTCTTTGCTCCTGGAGCCTGCGCTGCTCCTCCTCCCGGCGTGCCGCCTGAAGCCTCTTCTCTTCCTGTTTTCTCAGCTTCGCCTCTCTTCTGCTGCCTAATTCATCCTTCGTGCTGTCCGGTTCCGTCTCTAAGGCTGCTGCCGTCTCCGACCTTCTGCCCCGGAATACTCCTGCCTTTTCTTTTTTATTATGTACCTCCGCTACCTGGAAATATTCCTTGCGGTATTGCTCTATCAGCTCAGGATTGGACGTTTCCTGCTCCAGCCTTACTTTACAGAAATTCTCTAAATAATCCAGCAAATTCAAACGCATTGCTTTCTTTTTTCCCGACAGGTTAATACTTTTATCCACAAGTATTAATACTGCCGCCGACAGGATACCCACCGCTCCCGTCATCAAAATCTGGTCTTGTCCACAATCTTCCAAAACCGCGAAAACCGTGATAATAGGCACCATCAGGAGAATAAGATACAGAACTTGTCCACACAGATTCTCCCACGTGGATAATAAAAGTCCACAAAAACGGTACTTCAAAAGATTCTTATCCACAAATGTATCCACATTATTCACACCGATTTTCAATTTGTAGCAGGTGGAGAATTTCAATTTAATATGTTTGAGCATCTTATTCTTCGTCTCCCCCAATTGGTCTGACTCCTTCATCAGATGCTTATATACCAGATTCACGATAAGGCGCAACAGCAACCCAAAGCCTCCCAGTCCCGCGAAGGTATAAATTACAATATTGTTGTCATACAAGTTTTGCAGCATAAAAAACCCCTCTCTTTTCCATAAATTTACATTTATTATAGCTTACAAAAGCTAATCTGAAAAGAGAGAGGTTGAAAAATCGATTGACACGATTCTATCCAATGCCACAAAAAATTATTTAATTATCCGAGAAGCCAGAGCATCTGACAGGATGCGATCAATCCTTTTTTGCCAGCTCTGGGAAGGTATAATAGGAATCCAGCCTATCATCAGACACCTCAATCGTATAGCTTGTCGTCTCATAGCCCTCTTTAATAAAGGTGAGGACATGGGTTCCGATTACCTTCGGGAAGCTGCCCGGTGCCGTGCATTTATAATTTCCATCCAGATATACGGAGGCGCCCGAGGGAGCCTGGATATAGATTAAATGGTTTTCATCCACATCCTCATCCGAAGAGCTGCCCGGGTTACCAATCTGGTTACCGTTTTGATTTCCGTTCTGACCGCCGTTTTGGTCACCATTTCCTGAAGATGTATTTCCCCCGGTTCCTGTTCCCGACCCCGACGATGTATCTGTATTTCCTGGGGAGGTATTTGATTCTGTAGCTGTTGCCTCCTTGTCACTGGATACCTCCGGCAGGTCAACCTTGATGGTCTTGCTGGCCGCATCCACTGTTAGGATTCCTTGGTAGGAGGTATAGCCCTTCATCGACACCTTTAATTTATGTTCCCCATAATCCAGCTCCAAGGGATCCGAATAAGAAATCTTCTCTCCGTCAAGGAACAAATCCGCCCCAAAGGGTGAGATCTGGAAGGTTACCCTTCCTATCCGGCCTCCTCCGGGTCCTAAATCGCTTAAGGAAACATAGGATGTCTCATTGCGGTTTACGGTGATATTTTTAGTGGCACTGTAAGCCCCATTTTCCACAGTCAGGTTAAAATTGCCCTCCCTGACCGTAATTTCCATATCCTTCGTTATCCGCTGTATGGCCTCATAGCCGATTGTGATGTAGTCTCCCAGGAAATTATCATAATTTTCAAGGATAACGGTGCCATGCCCCCTGGTTACTACGATGGAATAAATGGTATCCCCATAGCCCCGGACGGTAAGCTCATCCTGCTCCGCCAGGTCAGTAACCGGAATGGCTTCCTCTCCGTTTAGAATAAAGATATCGTCATCATATTTATACAGCCTGGAGACGATTTTCATCCTATTTTCACCCCGGTCAATACCTAAGTTACTCACCTTGGCATATTTCCATGACCTGGTTGATATCTTCATATCCGTCAGCTTATTCTTATATTTCTGGTAGTCTATATCCACCATTTCCCCAACTTCAATCCGGTTAATTGTGACTGGCTTGTCATATTTATCCGTGATATTGGTGCCGCTCGTATAGCTTAATTCAAGCAGCTCATTTTTATTGATATCATACAGGGTGATCTTCTTCTGCTCCGTATCAATGGCCTTAACAACTGCAAGCACCTTATCCTCCTGCCCGCCCGCTGCCGCGGCATCCGCTTCCTTTTGTGAATTATGGCTATTGCTTTTCATGCCCTTTGTCTTCATAGCCTGGGTGTTAGACATCATCGTTGCCACTATCACAATGCTAAACAGGCCAAGTCCTATCAAAAGACTGAGTATCGGCCTTGTATTAATACCTAACCTCTTCTTCGGTGTTTTACTATACGCCATCCTAATGTACCTCTAAATTATAATCTCCGTATTGTCCCATTATCAGTGGGACAATACACCAGTTCCAATATGCTTTCCTCTTATTAATTAATGTTATTATCAAAGAAATCTTCCTTCAGACATGTCTTGCTCTGCTCGAAATAATTATAGCCCACCTTTGCTGAGGATTCAATCATAGATTATGCCTATTAGGTACTTTTATAGCTACATATAGGCTTTTTCACCTATGATTCCGGCATTTAACGTAATTCCCGTAATTCCTATAGGATGCTTTCCAGCTTGCGCAGGAACATTTCCTTCTTCGTATTTTGCTCACCAATGATGTTTAGCTTCTGGATATTCCTTCCGGACACCCAGGATTTCTTTCCATTATAATAAAAATTAGTAATTTTCCAGAATTTCTCCGGGTAAAGCAGCAGCAAATACAGGATGTTCAACTCTTCCTTGGAAATATGCCTAATACGGTCATATGCCTCGATCATATTGCTTCCGTATAGGATATCCCAATCATTTTTCTCCATAACCTTGCGGACAAACTGATAAAGGTCACTAATCTGTAATCCGATATAGGATTTCTCAAAGTTAGTAGTTGCAATCATGTCCTCACCGGACGGGAGGGAAGCCGCATAGATTGGCTGGCTGTTAATCCACCCCGGCGGGACATAGGTCTTTGTAATTGCCTGGGTCTTTTCTTTTAACATGATCAGGTTGTGGTATGTATAATTACCATGGCACACCCTGCGCTCACGGACCGCCTCCTCTAGCAGGGACTGGTACGCGGAGCTTGTCAGGCGGTGTGCTGCTGTCTGCCCCTGGTCAAAGAATTCATCATAATAATTTAAATAAGACAGCTCAAATTCGTTCTTCTGCTTTTTCTCACGGATATATGCCTTAACACGCTTCAGCTCACGGTTACGTTTATCAAAGGTCTCAACCAGGTTAGGAGAGATATTATGCTCCAGCTGCTCCTTTGTAAAGTCCACATCCCTTAAAAGGTTATGCAGCCTCGCCAGGTTCGCAGAGGCCGTTTCAATCTGTGATAATTCCTTCAGATTACACTCCTCGCCCCAGAACCAGTTCTTCATAATATACTGGCAGCCTGCCCCGTCCTCCGCCAGAAGCTCATCCTCCATCGTCTTAACAAATAAATCCGTGTTGGCATAGCTCTGGTCCAGCAGATGCTCCTTCACTTTATGCTCAAACACTGCCCGGTTCTTAGAGCCTTCAAAGCATTTATAAAGCTTTAGTCCGAGATCCGTCTCCAACAAAAAAGCTCCCCTTGCTCTATATATGTTGTAAATCTTAAGGCGGTATTTTTTTAATGCTTCCTGGCTCCTATCCTCCACTGCAAATCCTCCCAACGCTACATTATGATTACAAGAAACAGTCATTTAAATACGGGTAAAAAACCCGTCTACTAATATTATGTCGGTGAATTAGAATTCATGATTAAGGATTAAGAAATTTGTGGGAAATACTCACTGCATTTCGTATTATTCATTTCAAGCCGTTTCTTGATTATTTCCCTATGCTTTGTTATAATCGTTTTGAATCTATCCGAGGAGGCTTTCCATGAATTTTCGCATTCCCCAAAAAGTAAATATGATCATAGAAGAGCTGATGCAGCAGGGCTATGAAGCTTATGCCGTAGGCGGCTGCGTCCGCGATATGGTGCTTGGGCGGGAACCGGAGGATTGGGATATTACGACCTCCGCCACTCCCCAGGAGGTTAAGAAGATCTTCCGGCGTACCGTTGATACGGGAATCCAGCATGGAACCGTGACAGTTCTTATGGATAAGGAGCATTTTGAGGTGACCACTTACCGGCTTGACGGAGAATATGAGGACAGCCGCCATCCGAAGGAGGTTTCCTTTACCTCCAGCCTGAAAGAAGACTTAAAGCGCAGGGATTTTACCATCAATGCCATGGCCTTTAATGAAAAGGAGGGCTTTATTGACCTGTTCGGCGGGATGGAGGATATCAGACGGAAGCTGGTCCGGTGTGTCGGCAGTGCCGGGGAGCGGTTCAGTGAAGATGCCCTCAGGATCCTTAGGGCGATCCGCTTTTCCGCCCAGCTGGGATTTTCTATAGAAGAAGAGACTCTGGCTGCGGTGAAGGCAAGGGCGGCCAATTTAAATAATATCAGCGCGGAGCGTATCCGTGTGGAGCTGACTAAGCTATTATTGTCAGACCACCCTGACCGCCTGCGCGACCTGTATGAAACCGGCATTACCAAGGTGGTACTGCCGGAATTTGACCAACTGATGACAACGGAGCAGCTCAATGACCATCATATCTATTCCGTGGGGGAGCATACCCTGAAGGCAGTCGGGGAAGTGGCGGGCAGGCAGGAAGCCTCAAGCTTTGACATCCGGGAGCGGACGGTCCTTAGGTGGACCATGCTGCTGCATGATATCGAAAAACCAAGCTGTATCAGCATTGGCAGGGACGGACAGCACCACTTCTACGGGCACCAGGAGAAAGGCGCCCTCACTGCAAAGCGTATTCTCAGGCGCTTGAAATTCGATAATGATACCATTGACTGCGTTATCCACTTAATCCGCTGGCATGACCACCTCTTTGAACTGACTCCGGCGGGCATGCGAAAAACCATGTGCAGGATCGGCAAGGAATATATGCCCCTATTATTCGAGGTATGCCGGGCTGATGCTTGTGCGAAGCACCCAGACTATACCCAGAAAAAGCTGGCGCAGCTAGAAGAGGCCAGAAGGCTTTACCAGGGCATTCTTGACCGGGGGGAATGTGTGAACCTGAAGGAATTGAATGTCAACGGAAATGACCTGATTGCCATGGGTATGAAGCCGGGACGGCAGGTTGGTGAAGTACTGGCTTATTTACTGGAACAGGTCTTGGAGAATCCGGAACTGAATCATAGGGATACTTTATTAGAAATGGCAAGGGCAAGAACCTCTTAAGAGGTCTTGCCCTTCTCTTAACTAAGCAACCAATCCAATACGTTTATTTGCCTGATTCCATTATGGGATGCTATCGGATCATCATCCATCATCTCTATACCGATTTCAATATTTGCTTAATCTATTTATCATTTATCTCATATATTTATATTTTGCTCATTATATTTAGCATTATTCATCAAATCCACCTCCGCAGCTCCTAAGGAGGTTAAGAAGATCTTCCGGCAGGATGGAGAATATCAGGATCAGAAAGTTGGCCTTTTTTCTCCACCTATTAGCGGTTATTTAATTTAAATGTTGATTTCAAAATTATGTTTCAATTCTCATCGTAGAGAGAATGATTCATTCAAATACAAAGTATAAAACTTTAAAAGGAGCGATGCTCCATAGATGATAATTCATCTATTTCACAACGCCCCTCTTCCATTATCAGAAATCTAATCAGTATAATCCAACTGCTCAATTTCTATCTGTGAATATAATGATTCCACTATCTCTTTTTCAACATAGCCAACCTTACTGAACTTTGCATTGCATACACCGCATGCCATCGCTAATTTAACACAATCCGCCAGCGGCATTTTACGTTGGATGCCTATACAGAATCCTGCAACAGTGGAATCACCGCTGCCTATCGTTGAAACCACCTCTGTCTTTGGAATCGATGCTTTTAAAACATAATCCTCATTAAGAAAAATACCGCCAGTCTCTCCGGTCGAGATCAACAGATTTTCAACGCCCGTATTCAGAAGCTTTTTCCCATAATGTAAAAGGCTTTGCTCACTTTGTCCACAATTTTTTGAAAATAATTCAGCTAACTCTTCGAAGTTAGGCTTCATAAAAAAATATTTTCCAGGAATAGATTTTTTAAGATAGATACCCGTTGTGTCAAGTATGCAGTAGCATTGATTATTTTCACATAGTTTACTGATACTGTGATAGATATTCTCATCCATTCCTGTCATAGGAATCCCAGAACAAATAACCATGTCTCCCGGCTGTATATCCGCTTCAAGCACAGCCAAAAACTGATTTGTAGCTTCTATATCAACTTTTGCTCCTGGTTCTGTTATTTCTGTTTCTAAATTTTTTTTCCCATCAATAATATTGATTGTAGTTCTGGTATCACCATCCACCTCAAAAGCTTTAAAGGTTATTTTATACCGCTCCATTTCTTCACGAACCAATTCACCTGTGCTGCCACCAATAAAGCCGTATAATTCACATGGCTCTCCCATAATGCTCATAACCCTTGCGATATTGACACCTTTTCCGCCTATGCAGATATCAGGCTTGATTTCAAAGAATTTGACACCCTCGGAGAAATCATCAATGTAGTACATTCTATCGATTACTGGATTTAAACACAATACTCGAATCAAGTCTATTCCTCCTTAAAAGTTTAGTATCTGCCGGCACTGTCTAAAACTGCTTTCATTTTATGTGCTACTTCCTGTTTAAACGCAGCTTTGCCCATTTTTAAATATTTCCTCGGGTCATATACTGACGCCTGTTCGTTCAAAAATCTTCTTACCGCAGTTGTAAATGCGAGAAAATTATCAACATCCATATTCACTTTGCGTACACCCATTTTTACTGCTTTATAGATACTGTCCTCACTACAGTTGCGAAGAAACTCCACCTTCCCCCCCTGTTCGTTACAAGCCTCGATTAACTCAGGCGGCAGGGAAGCTGCTCCATGCAGGACATAAGGATAATTAGGATTTTCCTCTACAATCTTTCGTAGTAACT
The DNA here is from genome assembly GCA_029974875.1 of Mobilitalea sp. The sequence continues at coordinate 14,070 of JARKQP010000522.1, read as the reverse complement.
GAAAATCAAGGGGCAGATAATCATCACTGGCTACTCCTCCATGGGAAGTTCCTACCGCAACAGCCAGACTATCACAGCCCGTAAGTTTAATAAATTCGCTTGCTAATTTTGGGTCGGTATAAACAGCTGCTTCAGAAAAGACCATATCTTCAAATCCCGGAAGACATCCTAATTCAGCTTCCACCCAAACTCCCCGCGAATGAGCATATTCTACAACAGTTTTTGTATTCTTGACATTATCTTCATATGGAAGATGTGACCCATCAAACATAACAGCCTGAACACCTGCATCAATTGCCTCCATACATGCTTCTATTGTAGAGCAATGGTCATGTTGAATAAAAAATGGCATTTCATAATATTTTGCCAGTGTTTTTATCGTTTCAATATATGCGCTTAAATGCTGGACGTATCCTCTGGTTCCCATGGAAACCTGAATAATCGCAGGGGAACGCTGTTCTTTTGCTGCCTCCATTACAGCCAAAAGGCTTTCGAATGAATATGTATTAAATGCTCCCAAGCCATAATTATTATTTATTGCGTGTTCATATAAATCTCTTGGATTAACAAGTCCCATTCCTATCATACCTCATTTCTTGTGGACTCTATGAAGTCCTTAATAATTTTTAAAACCTGATAGATGTTTTCAACTTTATTGAACCAGGCATGTTCCTTGTCATGAAATAAAACGATTTGTATACTTCCTCCATCTAACATAGCTTTTCTCTCGATATCGTAGCATACAGACTTTGGAATAATCTCATCCTTATCACCATGAAGTAATAACAGATTCTTGCTTTCCATATTCCAATTCCTATATGAAGTCTCAATAAACTGCAACTCATCTATGTGATCTTTTCCTATGTACATATGAACATTTTTTTGTTCTGATTCATTTCTATGATAAAAATCAGAGAGGTCATATATTCCATTGAGGAAAATGCCGTTATTCGGCTGAAATAAATTCCTTTGATCTATCCCATAACGGTTTAGCCAGGCTTTATCAGCCATCATCGCCATTCCACCGATATTGGCTCCTGGAGAGCCACCTAAAACAAATACTGATTCCGGATCAATGCAATATTTCTCACGATTATCATAAATCCACTGAAATACACTAAGCGTGTCAAGAACTGGCGCCGGATAAGGAGCAGTATCAGCGGTACGATAATCTACAGTTATGCTTATATAGTTTGTCATGAGGGATAGCCAGGATGCCGCAGCAAAAAACTGGTCTTTACTACCGCCTATGAAGCCACCCCCATGAAGGAAAACAATAACTCCTCTTTGCTGGTTACCGTGCCCAGGATTATATAAATCACAAACAACATTCCGCCCGTCAATACCAGGTATTAGAAAATCACGTTCAAAACAGGCTTGCGTGTTTTTTGTTGATATCAATTATTTCACCCCTATTTCATCCATCGCCTGTTTTAAATACTGAAGCTTCACAAATTCTTCCGGGGCAATATCATACTGTCCATCCAGTAAACCTGCATCTAAAAACATCTTTTTAATTGTGTCATACCATTGAAGCATGGTTCCGTCTTCTGCCAATACTTTCATCTCATGAGTGCTCAGCCAGTTTGTCTTTTCTGCAACTAAGTGGGCCGTATCAAAGTCAGTGTTAATATAATCCGCAACCTTTTGCACGGTATCATCCATGTTGTTGTAACGGTCCTCCGTCCCTCTTAACCAGGCTTTGAGAAAACGGACAACTGTTTCTTCATGCTTCTCCAGAAATTTATTAGTAGTTACCCAGCTGTTCGTAAATACTGCATCCGGCAGGAAGTCTTTCGAACCGCTAATTGTAATTACCTGTTCTTCACCCATCTCTTTACGGATTTGATCTGTATAAGGTGCTTCTATAGAAATCGCATCAATTTGGCCGGTCATAAACGCAGTCACCTTACCCGATGCATCCATATTGATCATATTAACATCGGTTTTCTCCATTCCTGCCAATTTTAAAGCCATTGAAAGTACTAGTTCAGAGGTAGTTCCGGCGGAAATAGCCACATTTTTTCCTGCTAAATCGGACATCGTCTTAATACCGCTATCCGCTCTCACCATAATTTCACCACTCAAATCCGTACTATCCAATGCCAATATGGAGCACTGCCCCTGAGGTGCGAATACATGGGCTCCAACACCTAGATATCCCAAATCAATATCGCCAGAGGCCATAGCTGCTAATTCGGTTGCTCCAGATGTAAATTGAACTAATTCAATCTCTAAATTTTCCTCTTCAAAGTATCCATTATCAATTGCATTTAAAATACCGCCAACACCGGTTATATGCGGGTGATAAGCAACCCGTATTTTTACCCGTTCTGCTGGTTCATTATCTGGTTTATCATCTGATTTAGGACTTTCCACTTCTTTCTGATCCTCAGTAACCGTTTTTGTTCCATCATCAACCGTTGCGGGTGGTGTCTGTGAGTTTTTACATCCTACAAGCAAAGTCACTATTAACATAATTAACATACCAGCAATTTTCTTTTTCATTAATATAATCCTCTCTTTCTATTTCGCATTCTGCAAATATTCTTTATACACTTTGTTCCAAATACCGTTTTTGATTTCATTAAATTCATCAGTAAGCTTTGTCTCCTGTGTCCTAGGATAAGGAAGATGGACATCAACTATTTCTTTGATCCGTCCCGGCCCAGCACTCATGATGATAATTTTTGTTGAAAGCAGCACCGCCTCTTCCACATCATGTGTTATAAAAAAACACGTTTTCTTCTCCTGCTGCCAGGTATTCAATAAATTTTCCTGAAGCTGTGCCCTGGTCTGTGCATCCAATGCACCAAAAGGTTCATCCATAAGCAGAACCTCCGGATTAGTAGCATAAGCACGTGCAATTGCGACCCGCTGCTTCATACCTCCAGACAATTCCTTCGGATAGGAATTAGTAAACTTTTCAAGTCCTACTAACTTTATGTATTTTTGGGCAATTTCCTGGCGCTTATTTTTTGGCGTTCCATTCATCTTTAACCCAAACTCTACATTTTTTTGGACAGTGAGCCAAGGATAAAGAGCATATTGCTGGAATACTACCCCTTTTCCTTTACCGGGACCTTCGACCAGTTCGCCACGCACCCTTACTGTTCCAGTTGATGGGGCATAGAGACCGGAAATTATGTTCATCAATGTTGTCTTTCCACATCCGGATGGCCCTACAACACAAATAAACTCATTCTTATCTACGTTTAAGTTCACTTCATCTAAGGCCAGAAAGGTACCTTCTCTTACTTCAAATGATTTTGTTACACCTTGAATTTGTATCTCGAAATCCTTATGTTCTGGAATTGACATTTATTTTACCTCCTGCCAGGATGTGAGTTTCTTTTCAAGGAATAGAACCAGCTTATCAAACAAGAAACCGATTATTCCTATAATGATTATCCCTAGTAATACAACATCCATCCGGAAATACATTCCTGCCTGCTGTATCATCGTCCCCAACCCAGTTGCTGCGCCAGTTAATTCTGCCGCGACCAAGGTAGTCAATGCCGATGCAAGACCTAAGCGGACACCTGTCAAAATATATGGTACCGCTGCCGGAACTACAACATACACAAAGATTTGAAAATCATTTGCATCAAACACTCTTGCTGCTTTGACTAAAGTTGCATCAACATTTTTTACACCCTGGTAAATAGTAACTACCATCGTTAAAAATACTGCAAAAAAGATAATTACAATCTTTGCACTCGTACCAATACCAAATGTAGCAATGATTATTGGAATCAGGGCAATCGGAGGAATCGTCCGCAGGAATTGAATCCATGGTTCAACAATCACCCGGAACCCTTCGTACCATCCTAACAAAAATGCTATTGGAACTGACACAATAAAGCCCAAAAAGAACCCCCCAATAACACGGACCAAGCTGTCCCTGATGTGAATCCAAAGATACCCGGATTGCAGATTTGTTATCAAAGCTTTAAAAACTTTTGAAGGCCTGACAATTACACTGCTGATATCGGGCATTGATGATACAATACACCATAAGAGAACCGCAGCAGATACTGATATCATAAGACAAATCAAATGATATACATTTTTGTGGTAAAGCTTTAATTTCTTCATGAAAACCCTCCCAAAATCTGTATGAACTGTATAGAAATCGTTTTCTATTTGCATGGATAAGATTATTCTCTTATCCTCTTGACTGACCCCCCTTCTAAAATTTCTGATTGGATCACTAATTGTGTGCAGTAGTTTTGCCCTACAGAACAATTCTTTCCGGCAATAAGTCCAGATAATATTTCCCCAGCTCTGTGCCCCATCTCTAAACTATTTTGATTTGCCGATGTAATTTGTGGTGTAATATATTTATTACAAAGCAAATTGCCGAAAGCTACTAAAGAAACGTCTTCATATATCAGCTTACCTAGTTCCCTCAACGCACGGAGTGTTCCTTCCAGCATAATATTATTTGCGCAATAAATAGCTGTAGGCGGCTGCGTTCTCTGCATAATATCTATTACATATTTATACGCATTTTCTTCACTGAAATTTGAATTACTAATAAAATCATCAATGATATCAATATCTGCATCCATGAGTGCCTGCTTAAAACCTTTCAACCGATTATAACCGGTTGGGTTGCTTAAAACTACATTTACTATAGCGATCCTTCTATGTCCGTTATCTGTTAAAAGCTTCGTCAGCTGATAAGAACTTTCATAATCATTCCATAAAATTTGATTTGTTGTTAATCCATTTATGGCACGATCCACTAGCACAACTGGTATTCCAAGATTCAGGCATTTTTGAATTTTATCTCCTTGGGAATCAGAGGTTGCTATTATTAATCCATTAATCCTTTGTTCTACCAGAGAATCTATAAGCCCACGCTCTTTATCGATATCTCCTCCTGAGCTGGCAATAACAAGCTGATATCCCAATTTTGAGATTTCAATTTCAAGTCCTTTCGCAAGCTCCATGAAAAAATGGTTAGAAAGATCCGCTATAACAAGCGCAATAAGGTTTGTCTGATTTTTTCTAAGACTTCGTGCAACTGCATTAGGCCGAAAATCCAACTCCCGCATGACAGCTTCAACTTTTTCCCTTACCTCTTTCTTTACAGGGTAATTATCGTTGATAACCCTGGATACCGTCGATATTGAAACACCGGATTTACTGGCTATGTCTTTTATAGTTATATCTTTCATTTTCACCTCCGATAGAAAACGTTTTCTATTTACTAATATTATATTACTATATCATATAACTATTTGTCAATTAAAATATATAAATTATACATTATCAATATATTTTTGGTTGATAATATGTCAATATACACAAAGAACTTATTGTTTTCATTAAAGATATCGTTTTCTACTATTGTTCTCTAAAACACAAAAACTTGCTACATATAATGCAGCCATAGATAACAGATTTTGTATATCCAAGGATGTTTCCATAGTTAATTTTGATGTCCTAATACCAATTCTCTATAAAGCCTCCAAAACTTTTGAATCAAAACTATGTTTTGTAAATATCATTTTGAATCATTATCTTTAAATCTTACATATAAATTCTACGCTGAAAACAAGTGTTGATTTTATATGTATGTCATGCTACAATACAAGTAGAAAAGGAACAACCGCCCACACAGGTGAGTTGACCGGATATAAATCTAAACGAAGAGCAAAAGCCACCCGTAACCGACCAAGTATTAGGGTGGTTTTGCTATGTATGACTACTTACAAAACGTAAAAACGAATGTAAGTAATGTCAAAAGGAAAAGACCAAAGGTCAATAAATCCTTAAAATCAAAATGATTTTTCATAGACATCACCCCCATTCCTAAAGAATGAAGGTCAACACACCCTATAACACGATTGTTCCATAAAATCATTTTAACATATTACCATATACCTGACAACTCATATAAACCCAAAATATACCTATGGAAAAAACCGGGTTTTGCACCAAGTAGATCTATGTACAAATATATAGAGGCATTGACAATACCCTTCATCAAATTCATGTATTGTCAATGCCTCTATAGTATTACAGCAATGCTATATTTTCTATTAGTTCCAGCGTCAGTATAAACAGCAAACTACCCAGGTCAATTTCTATTTCCTTAATATTAGTAAGCCTTCCCCCAATACGTCATTGCTTTCGCAGGCTTTCCGCAGCACACGCAGGTTTCTGCGAGCTGTTCCTGCTCAAATGGCATACAACGGGAGCTTGCGCCGGTTTTCTCTTTGATTTCCTTCTCGCAGGCCTCATCCTGGCACCACATAGCTTTAACGAAGCCCGGCTTCTCAGCGATGGTCTTCTCAAATTCCTCCATACTGGTAGCAACATAGGTATGGGAATCACGATGCTTCCTTGCTCTTTCCAGCATATCGGACTGCATGGTTTCCAGTACTTCCCCAGCCTTTGCCACGATATCGTCAAGAGATACAACGAGCTTCTCGCGGGTATCCCTGCGGACGATAACTGCCTGGTTTGCCTCGATATCCTTCGGTCCTATTTCAATACGGATCGGAATACCGCGCATCTCCTGCTCGCTGAACTTCCAGCCCGGACTCTTGTCGGAGTTATCCACTTTTACCTTGAAGCCGCTTAATTTTTCCTTTAATTCAAAGGCTTTATCAAGCACACCATCTTTATTCTGGTTAATAGGAGTAATCATAATCTGGGTAGGTGCAATTCTTGGAGGCAGTACCAGACCGCTGTCATCACCATGTACCATGATAATGGCACCGATGATTCTTGTGGACATACCCCAGGAAGTCTGATGGACATACTGGAGGGTATTATTCTTATCCGTATATTGGATTCCGAAAGCCTTCGCAAAGCCGTCACCAAAGTTATGGCTGGTACCGGACTGAAGTGCTTTACCGTCATGCATTAAGGCTTCAATGGTATAGGTTGCATGGGCACCTGCAAACTTTTCTTTCTCAGATTTACGCCCTTTGATCATAGGGATCGCGAGCACCTGTTCACAGAAATCTGCATACACATTTAACATCTGGATTGTTCTTTCCTCTGCATCCTCAGCAGTGGCATGGGCGGTATGCCCCTCCTGCCATAAAAATTCCATGGAACGCAGGAACGGCCTTGTAGTCTTTTCCCAACGGACAACGGAGCACCACTGGTTATACAGCTTTGGAAGATCCCTGTGGGACTGGATGATCTTTGAATACAAGTCACAGAATAAAGTCTCGGAAGTAGGTCTGACGCACATCCTCTCCTGCAGCTTCTCGCCGCCGCCATGGGTCACCCAGGCAACCTCCGGCGCAAAGCCCTCCACATGGTCCTTTTCCTTCTGCAGTAAGCTCTCCGGAATGAACATTGGCAGATATACATTCTCTACCCCCGTCTCCTTAAATCTATCATCCATCTGTCTCTGGATGTTCTCCCAGATTGCATAACCCAGCGGTCTAAGGATCATACATCCCCTGATGCTGGAATAATCAATCAGCTCTGCCTTTTTTACAACATCAGTATACCACTGGGCAAAATCCACGTCCATGGAGGTAATCTGCTCTACTAACTTCTTATCCTGTGCCATAACATCATTCTCCTTCATTTTTAATTAATAAACCGGTTCTAATGTGGCTCCAAATTGATAGCTGCTCAAAATTATATTGGGGTTACAGCGATATTGGCTCTGTATTCCAAGCTGGCATGATCAGCTATCAATTTGGTTATACACTAGTATCATCTAGTTATTTGCAGGGCGATACGGGGTTTTTGGACAACAAAAAAGCCCTCCGGATCCACAAGGGACCGAAACGCTTCGGCGGTACCACCCTAATTAACTGTCCTCTGACAGCTCTCTTACTACCGTTAACGCCGGTTCTACGTTGTATTTCGGGGAAGGCTCTCATTAAAAACCCTGCTATCCTTTCATACAAGGCTCCAAGACGGGTTCGATAAAATCTACATAAGAAGCTTCCACCATGACTTCTCTCTCTGTGATAAGATGTTTACCTACTATTTCTCTTCATCGCTGTTTGTAATGAACTATTTTAACTTGAATAATGTCCTTATTTTATGCTAGAATAACCGCTTTGTCAAGCGGTTATTCCTATGCAGAAAGAATCGTTAAGTGAATTGCAAAAAGAATAACAAAAGATTCTCTTTACTTTCCAGTCTCCTATTTAGATTTTTGAATCCGACAGTATAAATTCCAGCATATTAAGTTCTTTCTTATCCGGCCTTTCATTCACATACTGCTGCATCATCTCACAAAGTGCGTCAATCACAGCCATCTCACACACATGACCGTAAGCCTTGTAAAAATCAAAGCGCGTAAAATCCCCTTTTGATTCCAGGACAATATCTGCCTGCTCGGCAATGCTGGAATCCTTATACGCTGTTATCGCCACCACTTTTAAATTTCTCTTTTTGGCCATCTCGATACCTTTCAGCACATCTTTTGTTATACCGGATTGTGAAATTGCAAACACCACATCCTCAGGCTTAGCCGAATTGATATTATTAACATAATACTCGGGTACATTATCCTGTGTGCAGCTTATTCCGAGACGTCCAAGACGGAAAGCCAGATGGGCTCCAAGGGTTCCGGTGTTTCCTCCCGCTATAATGTGTACATATCCACAATTAAGCAATAATTCGCTGCATATCCGCATACTATTCTCATCAATATTGCCTGCAAGATTTTCAATCATTTTTGCATAGCGCAGAAGGATACTGTTCAAACTGCCATCCTCGTTCCGGTTCACCTTCGCTTCACTGTCATTTCTCTCCGCAGCCAGTGAAATGCGAAATGACCAATATCCCTTATAGCCCAAATGCTGGCACATTCTGACTACAGTAGCCTCACTGACATTACTGGCAGTAGCTAATTCCTTAATCGTACATTTCACGACCTCATCAGGATTTTTCAATATATAATTTGCTACCGTTTTTTCAGCAGAGGACAGTGAATTGTAATTATTTTGAATTTTATCAATAGACTCCATGTTTGCCACAGTATCCCCCCTTTAAAGTTAAATTCTTAAATATATGTATGATTAGCCCAGCAAAAGGCTTCACCATGCTAACGCGGTGACTATTGGTGCAGACATATCCACATGGGCGCGGACCGGTCATCCCGTCTTAAAATTTACAAAGAGTTCTCATCCTTTCTTCCACATACGGCTGTAGCCTTGCCTGTACATATTCCGGCATATTAATTATTTTTACAGGGTCAGGGTTATTATTATTTTCCTCAATAAATGCCCTGACTGCTGCGTAATATCTTCTAAAATAATCTGTTCCAAGATTGAATTTCCGGATCCCTTTGGAGAATGCCACCAAAAGCTGGTCATCAGGAATACCGCTTCCTCCATGGAGAACCAGGGGTACGTTTGTAGCCGCTTTGATATTCTCCAACCGTTCAATATCAAGATGCGGAGTCTGCTTATATTCGCCATGTGCATTTCCAATAGAAACAGCGAGCGAATCAACTCCTGACTCCCTACAGAATCTTTCCGCAGCTTCAGGTTTTGTATACAGGTCATCGTTGTCATTATCTACATTGGCAGCCAGGCCCACATGCCCAATCTCTCCTTCCACCAGGACGTTTCTGGCATGCGCTGCTTCCACCACCACCCTGGTTTCCTGGATATTCTTATCCAAATCATTCAGGGAACCGTCCATCATTACAGACTCAAAACCTGCATCCATGGCTTTTCTGATCGATTCTAAGGTATAGTCATGGTCCTGGTGGAGACCAACCGGTACCTTTACTTCATTTGCCAATTCTTTCAGTGCTTCGGCATAGCCGGCTCTGCCTGTAGTCCTCTGTATCGTTACATGTTCAGGATAAAGCATAACAATAGCCGGCGTATTAGTAGCTTTTGCAGCATGGACAACAGCTTTTGCCATAATATAATCCATACAGACGAAACCAATTGCGGAAGTGTTGCTTTCCTTTGCCATTAACAAAATATCTCTAACATGTGTATACATCCCTTCATATCCTCCATTTATTATACGTGTTTCATAATTTTGATACAATAGTTTTCTTTTCATTTCTAATGTAATGGGCAGTATGGGCATTAAGGTGATATACGCAGCACTCCCGGAAGAAGCCCCCCTGCAAAGAAATCTCCTAACCCAACGACCGTAGGATTTTCTACAAAGCTTAAATCTTTGGCCGGGAGGCAGAATATATGCCCGCCCAGCTTATCCTTTATTTCGCGGCAAAACCTAAGACCTGCCTCTTTATCAGGCAGTTGTTCCGTTTCCCTATATTCCTCTTTTCCAAAGCTGTCACCATAGCGGAATCTGGTGGCGGAAAGACAAATACCTCCATGAAGAGCCTGCTCCAGTTTTTCAGGCTTTACTCCATATGCGAGTGCCCAAGCTGCTGAATGTACCACCAGAACCGGAATATCAATTTTCTTATAAACATATTGCAGGGCATCCTGCATAGACTGAGGATCAAGGGTATCAATTTTTCTTCCGATAAACTCCTGCATTTCATCTTCATTCATGCTCAATATATTCAGACGTTTTTTCAATTTTTTATGTACATAATATCTGAACTCCTTGTTAATATAGCAGCCATCCTCAAGAATTGCCCATGCCTCAGGCGCCAGATTTTCCAACAGATATTCCGTTTTTTCTACGCGATCCTTCAAGACATCAAAATCCAGTACCTCGCTGAAGCACCCAAGCAGGAATACCTTGGCATCAGCCAGCTCAGCTGCGAAATCCCTGGAAACTTCCATATTAAGCGCTGTGGCATCATTGGAAAACATCACCCGATTCTCTCTGGGAGTGGTGACATCGATATCATTTACCTGAATCCTGGTTCTACCGGGATATGACAGAATTACATGTGGGTATATCTCATTGTCAACCTCTTTAACATTTGGAAACTGATGGATTTCTTTAGGAAGCAATGTCCTTATGGCATCATTGTAGCAGCACATGGAAAGTGTGCTCCCAAATCCAAGTTTACTGATTGCAATTGCCGCGCGGGTAGCTGTTCCGCCTATTGTTTGCTTATACTCAAAATGAGACGCAAACTCTTTGCATAATCTATTTGTCTCAGGAACATATTCTCCACCTGTGCCTTCCGCCAGGTGTCCCAATATTGCTATGATAATATCTCTTTCTGTTTTTACAGGGAAATCCGTCCTCAGCTCATCTTTTCGGATATCATATTTGGATGCCAGCCCTTCTAAAACGCCGGCATCCCACTTTAATTCGAAATCAACTGCTGAGTGGAATCCCATAGTTACTTTTTCGCCCATGGTAATTCCCCATCCGTTATTTTAAATTTTGTTTTGTTTAGTATAAGGAAGCTTTTTCGGCGGCCCCGAATAAATCGAGCTTCTGGGCTGCCACCTCCTGCATTGACGCAATACACCCAGGCTCAATCACGCCAGGTTCACGAAGGCTCTCATCCTTAAGGATTTCCCTCATCTTCTGATAGAAGGCTACTTTGATATCGCTGGAAATATTAATTTTACTAATACCTGTCTTAGCCGCAGCTGCAATTTCCTCATCCGGGTTATTTGAGCCGCCATGCAAAACGAGCTTTGTATCAAGGCCTGCATCTTTTATTGCTTTTTTGATTTCCCCCAGAAGGTCTAATTTAAGCTCCGGTTTATATCCCTTTGGATACAGGCCGTGACACGTGCCAATTGCAATGGCCAAGGTATCTACTCCTGTTTCCTTAATAAACCTAACCGCCTCATCGGGCTGTGTATAATGGATCACCTGTGTAAACGCTTTATCCGCGTCCGTCGTACCTATATTTCCAAGCTCACCTTCAACAGAAATTTCCCGGGCATATTTTGAAGCAGCGTAGGTTGTAGCATTGTTCGCTGCATGCGCTACCTCGGCTACTTTCTTAGATAGTGCAGCATTTTCCCCGTACGGCAAGGAAGAGCCATCAATCATAACAGAGGTAAAGCCTGCACGGATTGCCACCATTACATCTTCCAGGGATGCACCATGGTCCAAATGAACCACTACTGGAATTGATGATTCATAAGCTCTTTTTATCATCCCTGAAACAGCATCTGTTCCAATGTGTTTTAGCTCATCCGGATGAATCTCAATAATTACCGGAGCATTTTTCCGCTCACTGATATCCATAATTCCATTAAACATCGCATAAGAACTAATGTTAAATGCAGGTACCGCGAAATTGTTCTGGTCTGCTACTGCAAGCAGCTCTTTCATATTAACTAACATTTAATATAATTCCTTTCCGTTATTTGATTTTTATTTAAACTCCAAATGGAAGCTTCCACCTGGAATTCATATACCTATTAACCCTTCACGCCTCCGGATGACATTCCGGCAATAAAATATTTTTGGAATAGGATGAATAAAATAAGCACCGGAATGGAACCGATCACACTCATAGCCATCATCTGCCCCCAATCATAGGCGTGCTGTCCCATCAGCAGGTTAATCCCCACCGGAACCGTTCTCATTTCTGTGGTCTGTGTCAGCACCAAAGCAAAAAGATATTCATTCCAGGCCTGCATGAAGGTATACATCCCAACGGACACCAGACCCGGTATTGAAATTGGAACAAGTATCTTCCAAAGTGCCGTCCATCTGGAGCCTCCGTCTATCATCACCGCCTCGTCCAGCTCCATGGACAAGGTATTAAAGTATCCCGTCATCATAAGGATACAATAAGGAAGTGTGATGACCAGATAGGTCAGCAGCAATGCGAAATATGTATTAAACAGTTTAAAAAACACAATCAGACTCATATATGGAATCAGAAGCACAATGGGAGGAATCGCCTGTACGCTGACTATCATTGTGTTGATAATATTTTTAAGCGGAAAATCAAACCGGCTGAAAGCATAGGCTGCCATGACACCCAAAATCAGCGTCAGGACAACAACAGATGCCGAAACAAAATAGCTGTTTAAAAAATATCTAATTTTAACGGGATCCGTCAGTACTTTAAAATAGGAATCAAGGGACATGGTCATCTCAAAAAAACGGGGCGGCCAGGAGAAAATCCTGTTATTGGGTTTTAAAGAGCTCACAAACATCCACAGCACCGGAAACCCCGAAAATATGCCGCCAATTACGAGTAGTATTGATAAAATAATTTTTGTTGACCTTTTATATCCTCCAACCATTTTACTCCCTCACTTTCTTCTGCTGCTTCACATAAAAGATGGATATAATAATGCATACAACCAATGCGAAAACTGCAGCTGTGGATGCCTTAGCATATTTACTGCTATGGAACGCCAGTTTATAGATATAGATACTGAGCGTCTGTGTAGAATTAACCGGACCGCCGCCGGTCAGCATCCAGATGACAGAAAAAGATTGAATCGTCCAAACAAAATCCAGCATCATGATACTAATTAAAATTGGTTTCAGCTGCGGAATCGTGATATATAAGAACCGTTTGAATGCAGTCGCTCCGTCAAGGGCCGAGCTCTCATACAAATCCTGTGAAATTCCTTGAAGTCCCGCCAAAATGCTAATCATATAAAACGGATAGCCGCACCAGATATTCACAAAGGTTATAACCGCCAGGGATATCCTTCTGTTACTTAACCATTCTGTGTCCTTTGTCGCCAATTGTACAAAGGACAGCAGGTAATCTATGATTCCAGAGGGCTGAAGCATCAGCTTCCATAAAATAGCGATTACTGATGCCGTAAAAACCCAAGGGAGTACATAAACAACACGGGCTATTGTTTTTGTTCCTCTTTTAAAATAGTTGGAATTCAGCAGCAATGCAAAACCCATTCCAATTGCGATGTGGGCCGCCACACTGACCGTAACAAAAAAACCGTGTTTTTAACCGCTCTCCAGAACTCCTCATCTGAAAAAATGCTCTTATAATTAGAAAGGCCGACCAAATGTGGTTCTTTGACGACAACCGCATTATTTAAAAATGAATAATAAATAACCATGATGATAGGCAGTACAAGCAAAATAAGCATTAAAATTACTGTAGGTGAAAGGAATAAATAAGGTGTCATTTTATTTTTAATTGTAGCTTTAATTTTTATATATATATTATTCATTTTAAATAACATCACTTGCCGATTTATAAAGCAGAGGAAAGGAACCGACTCCTTC
>JARKQP010000483.1 GCA_029974875.1 Mobilitalea sp. | reverse complement strand
TCCGGTTTACGCGGCAAGCTCCATCCCAGGACGGCCTTTACCACCTTTATCATCAAGCTGAAGGCCTCCCAGAATAATCTGACTGAGGAAGGGGTCTCTTCTATTATAAATGACATCCATAGGACAGTTACCGGGCGGAATATGTCCGAAATACATTTTATAAAACAGGAGTCCGTATTTGTCATGCATATATTTGCGGACGAGCAACCATCCGAGGGCAGCCTGCTCCGTCTGGCCCAGGAAATTAAGGAGCTGATCCCTAAGGACATCAGCTTTTTTATCTCCATCGGCAAAACGGTGGTCGGCAGCAGCAAGGTCTTCCACTCCTATAACTCTGCTGTTATTTTGCTGCAAAGCTCCTTCTTTTACGAATACGGGAGCATTCTGAAATTTAACAGCTCCCCTGCCGCTTTACCCTCTAATTATCCCTATGAGTTTGCCGAGGAATTTACAAAGGCAATCCAGGAGAAGGAGCTTGTCCGCTCGCGCGCCCTGGCCGAGACCTTTTACCATACCCTGCTGCATAACCATTCTATCCTGGCTAACTCCATTAAGGATGTGTATTATAAGCTGTTTATGCAGGTTAACATGGTCCAGTACGGCCTGAAGCTCCAGACGGAGACCTCCGCCGCTGATTCGGAAAACCTTTTGGAGACCATATCAAACTGTGATATCCTAAGGGAGCTCCATATGATGCTGTTGGATAAAATTGATGAGTTCGCTCACCGCCTGCAGTCGCTGTCCCAGGAAAATCCGACGATTTTTATGATCCGGGACTATATCAGCAGGCATTACGGTGATTACTCCCTCTCCATTAAGGATATCAGCGAGCATGTACACCTGTCCTCTTCCTATCTCTGTACCGTATTTAAGACTGAGACGGGAAAGACCCTGAACCAATATATTACTGAATTCCGCATTGAAAAAGCAAAGCAGCTGTTAGTGGATCCCAGAAATAAAATTTCCGACATTTCCTCCCGGGTTGGATATTCGGATGGTAATTACTTTGGTAAGAGCTTCAAAAAGGAGGTTGGGCTTTCCCCCTCCGAGTACCGTGAAAAAAAGCTGGGCAGATAGCCATTGTTGAAAGGAACGCCAAATGAAACGATTTTTTTATAGAATATATGACTATTATTTGTTCCACCTGAAATTAAGATCTAAATTTATGCTCTCACATCTGCTCATAGCCATTGTTCCTACGATCTTTATTACAGTATTCAGCTACAACCAGCTCCTTGCCATCACCACCAACAACACCTTAAAGTCCCTGGCTGCCATATCCACCCAGACCCAGACCGCCCTGGGAAATACCATCAGCCAGATTGAAACGGTGGCCTCAAGCATTGAGAGCCAGGACTTTTTTATTTCCTATATCTATAGCGATTCACCGGCTGATTATATCCGCAAGCCCTCCTTTCTTACCAGCCTGAACGACTTTTATACCATGGTCAGCTCCTTAACAAATAGCAGCAAGGCTTCAACTGTCAAGATCTATGTTGATAATGCCCACTATAATGCCCTGCAGGCCTATGGTGACAAAGGGATCTTCGAGCCTTTGTCGAAAACAAACGGCACCTACTGGCATGGTATCCTGACCCTGAATCCTGACCAGACAAAGCTGGTATGCCCCAGCAAGTACCTGTCCCCCTATGAAATCAGCCATTATGGTGACCTGGCCATCGTCCACAACATTAAGGTGAATGATTACTATGTCCGTCTGGTGGTTTATTTTGACCAGCGCATTATTGACTCGATCCTGGAGCAGGACCTTCCATTTACGGAAAGTGTTATCTATATCCTGAATGAAAGGGAGGAATTGGTTTCCACGACCAGCACCGGATTGTCCGGTACTTACCTGCTGAAATATTCCCGGATTCCTTCGCTGATCAATACCACGACCAAGTTTGTAACTGTAAAATTTGCCAATTCCAGTGTCTACTGCAATTATAGGACCGTTCCCGGCACCGACTGGTATATGATCACTACCATTCCTGCCAGCAGTATGTCGGAGCAGGGAAATGCTTTATTATATAAATTCTTCTTCTTTTATTTGGCGATCCTGATCCTTGGCATGCTGCTTGCACTCAATTTGAACCATTCCATTATAAAGAGGATCTCCTCCGTCATCAGCCAGATGCAGGGTGTCCGCTTTGGCATTCCGCCCCACCTTGACACCAAGGGCGGGACCGATGAGATCGGGGAGCTGATCGGAACCTACAATTACATGTCCGACCAGCTGAACCAGCTGATGCTTCAAAAGGAGCAGGCCGCAAGGGAATTAAGGCTATCCGAATTCAAGGCCTTGCAGGCCCAGATCAACCCCCACTTCCTATATAATACCCTGGATATGATTAACTGGATGGCACGGACCGGAAAAGCGGCGGAGGTATCCCTGGCAGTCCAGAGATTGTCCAAATTTTATAAGCTGACCTTAAGTAAGGGAAATAATATCGTAAGCATACGGGATGAATTAGAGCATGTGAGCCTGTATGTACAGCTTCAGAACATGCGTTATGAGAATAAGATCCATTTCTTTATCGATGTACCGGATGAATTGCTGGACTTTGAAATACCCAAGCTTGTATTCCAGCCCATTGTTGAAAACTCCATTTTCCACGGGATCCTAGGAAAGGATTCAAAAGAGGGGAATATCGTGGTCATGGGCTGGCTGGAGGATGATATTTTGGTGTTTACCATTTCCGACAACGGTGTCGGAATTCCCTCCGAGGCTCTCCAGACCATTCTGCTGGGGAATTCTACAAAGGAAACCGGCAATAACATTGCCATCTATAACACCCACAAGCGGTTACAGGTATTCTTCGGGGATGAGTATGGTTTATCCTATTATAGTATTGAAGGCGTAGAAACAGAAGTACAGATTAGAATACCGGCGAAGCCGGTGCAGGAGAATCCAGAATAGGCCGGACACGCGCAAGTTGAGGGGCAGTGCCCTGCCCCTCCGTCATGCAAATCATTAAATACTCCAGATCGCAGCCTCATAAGGGTAAAGCATTGCCTGCGATGCTTTTTCATAATTGGAAATCAAGCGTTCCCCATTTGGAACCCCCTTGCGTTTCAACGGTGCTGAACTTAAATTGCATTCAATATACAGCGTCTCTAATTCGTATGTCCGGGTATAGGTAAACAAATCCTTCCTTGTTTTATTGGTGATCATAATATCACCATATTGTAATGCCGGATGGTCTTTGCGAAAAGCAATCAGGTTTTGATAAAAACGAAGGATGGAGGCTTCATCGCCTTGCTGGTTTTGGACATTGCAGGTCTTGTAATCATCATCCATCATAATCCACGGGGTTCCATCGGAAAAACCGGCTCCCTTGCCGTCACTCCATTGCATGGGCGTTCTTGCGTGATCCCTTGTTCCTACCAGGATCTTTTGGAAGGCATCCTCTGCACTCATCCCCTTGCACAAATCCTGGTAGAGATTCAGCGCTTCCACATCGCGCAGCTCTTCAACGGAAGTAAACCTTTGATTGACCATACCAAGCTCCTGTCCTTGATAGATGAAGGGCGTCCCACGGAGGGTAAGCTGAAGCACGGCAAGTAACTTGCCTAATACTTCGCGGTATTGTGGATCAGGGTTTATCTTTGAAATCATGCGTGGATTGTCATGATTTTCATAGAACAGGGAAGGCTGGCAATGGTTTTTGTAATTCTCCATCCAATCAATCATATATGCTTTCAAATAATTTAAGTCATACCGGTAATCATCAAAACGGACATGGCCCGGAGTTTCCAGATGGTCAAAGGAAAAGATCATGTCCAGTTCGTTCCGGTAATCTGCAGCGAGCAATTTGCCCATTTCCATACCGATTCCCGGGGTCTCTCCAACAGAGAAGGCTTTATATGGTAAAAAGGCCTGGGTTTTGAGTTCCCTTAAATATTCATGAAGCCTCGGCCCATAGAAATAATGTTCTACTCCTCTGTATCCCATTAAAGCTCCAATGCTTTCATTCCCATCAGGCAGCCCTTCTCTTTTCGAGATATAGTTAATAACATCTAAGCGGAATCCATCAACCCCTTTCTCCAGCCACCATTTCACCATATCCTGAATTTCCTTGCGTACCTCTTTATTTTCCCAGTTTAAGTCCATTTGTTTTTTCGAGAATAAATGCAATGCATATTGGTTGCGTTCTTTCACATAATTCCATGCACTCCCACTAAAAAAAGAATCCCAGTTATTCGGCTGGTCCCGGAAGATATAATAATCCTTATATTTTGAATCAGGTTCATGGACTGCCTTTTGGTACCACTCATGCTCATCCGATGTGTGGTTTACTACCAGATCCATAATCAATCTCATACCCCGGGCATGGATACCTTCTAATAATGTATTAAAATCATCCATTGTGCCAAACTCAGCCATGATTTTCTGATAATCCCGGATATCATAACCGTTATCATCATTTGGAGAATCATAAATTGGAGAAAGCCAAATGGCATCAATCCCAAGCTGTTTTATGTAGTCTAATTTTTCAATAATCCCTTGTAAATCTCCAACGCCATCACCATTGCTATCCTTAAAACTCCGGGGATAAATCTGATAAAAAACGGCTTCCTTCCACCATGCTTTGGAGGCCGCACAATCCTCTACCTTTGGAAGGTCCGGCTCGCTGTTCAAAAGCTCCAGCAGTGTAGCTACAAAGCCTTGGTCGATTTGTTTCTTCAAAAGCTTTGGCAAGCTTTTTAGCTTTAAGTTCCCCACAAATGGATTCGTGACCACTCCTTCGCTATATCCCATTTGCAGCAATATCTTTTTAATAATATCCCTGCCAATTGGATTGGCATACACATCCTTGATACGGTTATTTTCTGTCAGCATAAGCTACTCCTGTTCTGCAGCGATATCTCCACGCTCTGTTAATTCTGCTACGATTTTATCAAACAGCTCTTTATCAATCCTGAATTTCAAGCGGTAGATAAGATAACTGACTAAAATAAAAATCAACGGTAAAATCAGCATGGCAAGCTTCATCGTCAATAAGCCGGATTCCGACACATCATTTGGTGTTGCGGCAGAGTTAATGCCTGAAATAATTAATGTGGCACCAACAATACCATTTGCAATTGCCCCACCGATTTTATTGATAAACGGCTGCACTGAGAAGGTAATGCTTTCATTACGGTGGCCCAATTTCCATTGCCCATACTCTACCGTATCCGTTAAAAACATGAGCATGAGTAATTGGATAAAAGCCTGGCCTACGAAAATCAAGATTCCTGCAATGCCAACCGGTATCATATTCCTTGGTGCAAAGAAGAAAATTATATAGCCTGCTACTACTAAGATTGTTGAAAATCCATAGAGCTGCTTCCGGTTAAATTTCTTAGAGAAGAAGGGGAAAATGACGAGTGCCGCCAGCTGTGAAACACCCAAAACAGCTGCAAAGACTGAGTACATGCCCTCATTTTTAAAAGCATATTTAAAGTAATAAACACCAAAGGCCGTAGTTGTGCAGTATCCGACCATAAACAATGCCATCGATATTGCAGTAAACAATAATTGGTCATTTTTGAAAAGAATACGCAACATTTCTTTTAAGGAGGTTGATTCCGTTTTGACTTGCAAGCCCTTATTTTCTTTCACGCCAAATACGGTGAAGCACAAAAATGCCCATGTAATGAACACAATTGCGACCGTAACTAATAACCACGCTTTTTTGTCTCCCCCCAGTGCATTGGTAACCGGAAGAATACCGACGACGGTGGCAAACAAGCCAATATTCGCACAAATACGCGCGAATGCACCTGTTTTTTCACGTTCTTTTTGATCGACGGTTAAAGAAGGCAGCATTGACCAATAGGCAATATCATTTGCACCATAGGTTAAATCCCAAAGCAGATAGATGATTACAAAGGAAACGACATAACCAGTCCCCTGTAACCCCATATCCAAAAACAAAAGAATGGTTAAGATTCCCCCTAATATGCCGCCAATGACAATCCAAGGCTTGAATTTTCCGAAGCGGGAACGGGTATTATCTACCAAAAATCCCATGATTGGATCGTTTACAGCATCAAAGATACGTAAAAAAGTAAATGCACCCGTCATCCACCACATAACAGAATCCGGTAAATCTAATATCTCTGTCAGATAAAAAAGCAAATACATACTTACCATTGTATAAAGCATATCCCTGCCCACCGTGCCAAGACCAAAGTTGAAACGGTTGCGTTTTGCAGTACCCATCATCATTTACCCCTCCCTATTTCTCTTTGTGATATATAAGTTTGATCCAAAATCACCAAGCATACGTACTTTTTCGTTATAGCCGGTTCCGATAAATTGCCCACATAAGGGAATGCCGGCAGCCAGGGCATTCGAGGAACAGGAATATGTTTCCACGCAATCGGTTAGGCTGTAATGCCGGTTAGCAACACGCAAGACCACTCCATCAGGATCCAGTTCAACCGGCAGGATATGCTTCATCAACCCACCAAACCGTCCAATGTAAAGCCGCTGCGGACGGGTACTGACCGTGTAGTTTCCTGGCTTCAGGCCTGTTACCACAAGCTTATCGCTGCTCTCTGCCGCTGTAGCTAAGGTCTGGAACAGCCCGGTGATTGCAATTTCTTTGTCTTCACTGATGCTTTGCCAAATCACTTTGTTGGGCTTATAGGATTTCATTCTTGAAAACCGGCCATATTGGAGCACATGACGGTACTGCTTGTAAAATTCGATCTGGTCTGCAATGTCCCTTTTCTCTTCAGGAGTAAGATATTTTAAGTCAAGCTCATATCCAAGGCATCCAAAGCCTGCGACATGGAAACGGGTTGCCAGCGGTGTTTCCCGTAAGGTTTGTTGATGTGGGCATTGGGAAACATGTGCACCCATGGTGGATGGCGGATAGAAATAGGACAGTCCTGCTTGGATTTTAAGGCGCTCAACCGGGTCTGTATCATCGGAGCACCAAATTTGCGGGCTAAAGCAAAGCATCCCTAAATCAAACCGGTTTCCGCCACTGGAACAGCTCTCCAACAGGATATCCGGCCGTGGACCAAAAATACGGGTGAGTATCTCATATAATCCAATCATATAGCGATGGTAAAACTCCCCCTGGTTTTGCAGGGCAGAGGAAAAATTTTCTGCAATATGGCGGTTCATATCCCATTTCACATAGCTGATGCCTGCTTCATCAAGAATAGAGCCTACCTGGTTTACGATATAATCACGTACCTCCCGCTGACATAGGTCGAGCACTAATTGATTTCTTCCGAGTACTGCCTTTTTATCCGGCAGCTTTACCGCATATTCCGGATGTTTACGGTACAGCTCACTGTCCATATTCATCATTTCCGGTTCAAACCATAGTCCAAAGTCCAGACCCAAGGCTCTGATTTTATCGGCAAAGGCTTTGATCCCTTTTGGAAGCTTCTTGTGGTTTACGGTATAATCACCCAATCCTGCTTTATCCGTATTGCGTTCTCCAAACCAACCATCATCTAATACAAACAGCTCGATGCCTATTTTCTTTGCTTTTTTTGCAAGCTGCAGGAGTTTATGCTCGTTGAAATCAAAAAAATGCGCTTCCCAGTTATTTAATAAGACCGGACGGTCCTTCTTCTTCCAATTGCCGCGCACGATATGCTCATTTACAAAATCATGCAATTGATGGCTCACACCATTAAAGCCTTGATTGCTATAGCTCATGATACATTCCGGCGTTTCAAACTGTTCTCCACTGCCTAATTCCCATGCAAAGCAATGTGGATTGATCCCCATTAAAATGCGTACATAATCCCGTTCGCTTTTTTCCACGGCACTATAATGGTTGCCGCTGTAAATCAGGTTAAAGGCATAGACATCACCATGCTCCTGCGTTGCATCCGATTCTGCCAATAATAACGCCGGGTTATGCCGGTTACTGCTTGCCCCTGTTGTAGAGGAATTCACCGTGCTTCCATAGCTGACTGGTCTTTTATGTAGATTGGATTCTTTAATCCAGCCACCGTCCAGGGTATACATCTGAAAATTCTCGTCCGGAACATCGAGCAGCATGCTCATCATACGGCATATGGTAATTGGTGCTTGTGTTTCATTTCGCAATACTGCCCTGCGGGTAATGACATCTGTCTGTCCAAAAACCCCGTAGTATAAATCTATAAAAAGTCTATGGGAAACATCCTTCAAGGTAATCTTTAAGGTCTGGTCTCCACCATATGCCATTGGAAGTGTTTCCATAGGAACACAGCCTTCCACTATCTCATGACCCACATAGATAAAATCGCTTACAAAGCTTCCATCCGGCATTTTGAGCTCCGTAGGGCTTTGGCGGTAATCCCCCCTCCCGTTATCCGACCATTCCAAACACATGCTGTCAAGAGAATACACCGGATCTGATTCATCATAAAGAATACTGCTTCCGATTTGGATCGAAGTTTTTTGTGCAAGGACATCTGCGGTATCAAATTCGCTTAACGCTGCCCCATAATAGATATTCTCTAAGTGCCCGTACTTTGTTTTCCGGAACAGATAGGTGGTATTTACCGTATCGATCCGAAATGTAGTTTCCGTTACTTTAATCAATGGGATACCTCCTTGATCAAAAATGGTATTCTTGGGCTTTTACATACTGATCATAGATTTCGTCTGTAACTGCGCCCTCTTCTATAATTTTTGTATAGAATCCACCGGAATTTTTTATGGTCCGTTCCTGTGTTTCATAGTTGGTATGTACTAATCCAAAGCGTGAGCTTTCGCCGCAAATCCACTCAAAATTATCACAGAAGCACCAATGATAATACCGCTCGAATGGAAGCTCCGATTCAGTTACCGCTTTTAAATGCTCATAAATATATTTACAACGGAACGTATCCTGGTTATCACAGGTTCCGTTTTCTGTAATATAGATCGGTCTTTTGAGTATCTGATATAGCTTTTCTGAACAACGGACAATTCCTTCGGGATATATCTCCCAACCCAAATCATTTTTTGGTGCGTCCTGTTTTGTTCCATCCGCCAAACCGGATACGGAGGTCCTGGTATAATAGTTTACTGCGATAAAATCACAATACTCACCCGGGTGAATGTCTTTCTCTTTATGCAATGGCCATTTGAACACGCCGGTACACATCGCTACAGTGATTGCAGCTTGGAAGAACCGCTCGGATAGCTTGCAACAAACCAGATGCCATGGATTTTTCTTATTTGCCGGCTCAAATACACGCACATGATTTGCAAAGCTTACCCGCGAATTATAAAATCCCTTAGCTTGACGCATTTTGTGGATCAGCTGGTATGCTTTGATATGGGCGGTTGCCATATTGGACATAACCGTGATGGTTTTACCAAAGGACTTTTCCCCCGGCGGCCAATCACCGAAAAAATATGACATGGTAGCATATACATTCGGCTCATTGATTGTGATGTATTCAGAAACCACGTCACCGAAGGAGTCAATCATTAACGCTACAAAATCCAAAAAGCATTTTAGATTCTCCTTCTTTTCAAATCCACCCTTTTGCTCAAACCACATAGGGTTTGTAAAATGATGGATTGTTAATAAAACAGAGATGCCCTTGCTTTGTAAATAGCTTATTTCTTCCCGGTAATGGGCGATTACAGTCTCATCTACTTCGTCTTCCTTTGGACAAATTCTCGCCCATTCGATTCCAAGACGGTAGTTCCAGATTTTCATATCCGCCATTAAATCTGCATCTTGCCGCCAGAGGTTATAGTGGTCTGTTGCACGTGCCGGATTGGACTGATCCTTAATCTTACCTTTATGGTACCAATCATTCCAGTTTGATCCGCACTCGCCACCTTCAATTTGTGTTGCTGCTGATGCAACACCCAGTAGAAAACCTTCTTTCAACTCAAAGCTCATACGCGTCCCTATGCCTTTCTATTTTCTATTTTGTAGCAGTTTTTGTTTTCCGAAAATATTTGCCTAAACTATTGATTTTTATGTTCCAAATCCTATGGTTTTATTATACCATGGAAAAATCACCATGGCATGGCGCTTCGTGCCAGGATGCGCACTCCCGTTGGTCGGCGCCGGTATAATATCTAAAGATATTATACCATGCCCGCAAGCTTAACGATACCGGAAAAGTCAGAACTTTCCAAGATTTTTTAAGCCTTAAACCCCAAAAAGGGAAACGCTGCATAAGGTTATTACAAACTGCAAATAATGATCCTGGTTAGTAGGTTGAAAAGTCAAAAAAATAAAATTAATCAACGAAGGGAGGTCCGGATCCATGCTGGCACTTTCATGGCGATTTGTGCAGGGCATGGACATAAACATGGAAATGAATGATAAAAATACTTTCAAGGATTACCGGTTCGCGGATGTATCGGGAGATGATTTAAAAAAAATCACAGAATTAGAGCATAACATTTGCAATCGTACAAAGGAAGAGGTTATATTAATCGCATATCAAAACTGTCAGACAGACTCTCAAAAATAGTTTCATTCCAGGTAATTTAATGAGGCTGTTGCTCCGCTGATGATCCAGCTGGGCAACAGCCATTTTATGTTCCGCTCCTATAGATACCTCCC
This sequence comes from Mobilitalea sp., assembly GCA_029974875.1. The sequence goes on along the minus strand of JARKQP010000483.1, from coordinate 11,432 downwards.
GCAATGGTTAATCTTTGTGGAAAACCAAAGCATGCATGTACAATAGTATCATCTTTGAAAACCAGGAATACACTGTATTACATATTATATTTTCTCGTGTTTTTAACACGTCTTGGAGGTCTCATATATGTACAATAATAACGAATGGTTTCAACCAGACAAAGAAAATCCCCCGTGTACAACAGGCAGACAAAACAGAAACATCAATCACAACCGTTCTCAATCACCTACTTCAGGTGTTTATAAGAACAGTAGACGGATGACTGCCGCAGAACCCCGTCCAAACGTAACGTCTGCAAAATCAAGGAAATCAGATGTATCCCACTCCCAGACAGTAGGTGTTCAGGGGCCTGTACTCATACAGGATACCGTCCTGCATGAAACTTTGGAAGACTTTGTATTCTCCACCACACTGCCAAGACGTCTTCATACAAAAGGCTATGGTGCTTTTGGATATTTTTGCACCACTCATTCAATGAAAGAATATACCAAAGCCGGATTTTTGCAAACGCCTAACCAACGGGTGCCGGTGGCGGTGCGTTTCTCACTCGCTGCAAGTAATCAGGGAACACCGGACACTTTAAGAAATGTACGGGGCTTCAGCACCAGGTTTTATACCGAGGAAGGATTTTTTGATTTGCTCTGCAATCATCTCCCTGTCTTTTTTGTACGGGATGCCATTCATGTACCGGATGTAATCAGCCATTTCTCGCCATCTCCGGTGAATAATCTGCCTGACCCGGAGAGGCTTTGGAGTCTGTTTGCCAAGTACCCCGAGTCAACGAATATGCTGATATGGTTTTTCTCAGATTTGGGAACGGTAAAGAGTCTTCGCCATATCAAAGGATATAGCGTAAACACCTATGTCTGGCGAAATGCACAGGGTGTCCGCCGCTATGTGAAGTATCACTGGTTCCCCGTGGCGGGAGCCCAGCACATTAACCAGCAGGAGGCCCAATGGCTGGCATGTCAAGACCCTAACATTGCAGGGCGTGACTTATATGACACGATAGCAAAGGGAAAGACGGTAGAATACGACCTTTGTGTGCAGCTGATGGATCCTGAAGATGCAAAGTGCCTTCCCTTTGACCCGTTGGATGATACCAAGGTATGGGATGAAACCCAATATCCCCTTTTACCCGTTGGACGTATGGTTTTAAACTGTAACCCAGAAAATTATGCTGAGCAGGTAGATAAATTAGCCTTTAATCCAGCGAATTTACTTCCCGGTCTGGAATTTTCAGATGACAAGGTTTTGCAGGGGCGTACCTTTATTTATTCCGATGCACAGCGTCACAGGCTGGGTCCTGATTATCGTAATATCCCCGTCAACAAACAACCAAATTGGTCCCCTGCATCTATGGTATCCAGTGGAAACGGCAGATATGTCGCCGGTGAAATTATGCGCGCCGAAATCCCGGATCCAGATAATTATTCACAAGCGACTCAAAGGTATGAAGCTTTTTGTGCACAAGAGAAAAAGAACCTTGCAGATAATATTGCGTCAGGCCTTGTGGAGGCCCAGCATAATACACAGTGCATGGTCTTATGGCATTTGGAACAAGTTTCTCCTACACTTGCAGAGGCGGTCAGAACTCAAATGCTTTTGTATGCAGGTACAGCGGGAAAATAGACCCTATTGCTTTCATTCTTTCCTATCGTTGGGGATGGGAATGATGTATCCTTTAATAGCAGAGCTAATTTTCTATGATAATGGCACAAGTAATAATCAGAATTTAAACGGAAACATAAAAAGGATCGTGCTCAAAGCACGAATCCTTTTATGTTTCCGTATTTCATTTCACAAATTCCGGCTTGTCAGTTTCTCATTATACCATGGCAATCCATTATTTTGTGTTTGTTACTCATTGTTCTCAAGCTTATTGTTATTTTCTATCACTAGTCTTACTTCCCTATTAATGAAGAATGAGTCCCAAATCACCGGCCAGAGCCATCATAAACATGACCTTCTATATAGGCCATCATGCTATTTCTTGTCCTAAGATATACAATAAGCCCAAGGCTAACCGATACTCCTGATAATATGGGTTTGTTTATATATATTCCTGTACCATACATTACCAGAAACAAGAAAATATATAATATTATCAAGCCTCTATGTTCCTTAAACCATTTCTTTTTCCAAAAATCATATCGTTCCTTTAAGGAAAAGGCACTACCTTTTAATACGTTAACAATAGTATCCTCTGCTCTTTGACGGTAGCTATCCTCCGTGATCCGTTCTCCGCAAAGCAATTCATTTATACTAACTGAAAATATGCTGCTTAACATTTGAAGCATTTCAACACTGGGCAAATAATTTCCGTTTTCCCAACGGGATATGGTTTTATTAGTAACACCCAGTTTTTCTCCCAATTCTTCCTGTGTAATTTTGTTCTCATGGCGAAGCTCAGCAATAAATTTACCGATTTTTATTAAATCCATCCTTTAATACCTCTCTTTTTTTATTTCCACGCAGAAAAGTATAAATAGATACACCTCAAAAGTCTTTACCATAAACCGCGAATGGGATTGGACACAGTGATACTTTTGTAAGCTTCCTATTACTAATGATTTAGCATCCCATTATTTATTAGAGCCCTTTTTATTAAGCTTTAAAACAATACTCCGCTCTGCTGCCAAAGCTTGAAACAGATTTACCGCAAAGACTGCTTTCTCTTTTAGAGTCAGGTTCTCCGAACTCATTTTCATTTCAATTTGTTCCATTACGGGCTTTATATCCCGCAATTCCAAAAGGTTTACAGCTATACAGAAGAAATTCTTTCTCCTTCCGTCATTACAATTTGCCAATAGATATTTTAAGATATCCACTTTCTCAATCAGCTCAGCTTGATATGTATCCATCCCTATTCTCTTGATCTTATCAAATTCCTTTAACTGATTGCGATGCGTGATAAAGGAATCAAACTCATCGATACCATCATACTTTTCACAAGGGTACTCATCACACAGATAACAGTATTCCACTTTATCATGCTGCAGGCTGCACCTTGCAATTGCGCAGGATTGATTACCGTCCCCGCCGCCACAACCGGGACAATAATTATCCAAATGCATCGGACATAATCCACAGTTTAAGCCACAAAGAGAAAATAACAGATTGCCTCTTTTGAAATTTTTCATATATCCTCCATATAAATTCCTGTTCACTGTGTCATAGAAAAAATCTATTGTTCACAATTATAAATGTCTAATAGTTCTCTATTTTTTTCCATCTTTAATGATCAATAGATTATGGTCTTTATGATCCTCCGAATCGTTAACTGTTTTTGATATTTCAGCGATTCTATTATAATTTTCGACCAAAAAATATCTAAGGGGATTTATGTATTCCGCATGTATTTTTTTAGTTTCTGACTTTTGTATAAGATTATATTCCCTCCATTTAATTAGCAGTTGGGACACAATAACCACTAAGATAGAAACACTTCCTGAAATTATTGCAGCAACTAAGTTTGTATTCATATAATCCTCCATTATAAATATACCTTATAAGATTAACTTTCAAGCAATATCTCTTTGCCAGTACTAAGTGTTGCAGTGTGAATCCAAGAAATAAGCCTATCAAAACATCCAAAATACCCTATCCCCAGCTAATCTAAAACCAAGTTTCTTTTGCAATGCGATTGAATCTTTGTTATTTATTTCAACCAACGCATATGGTACGCCCCCAGATACAAGAATTTTGTTTACCATATGACTTTCAAGAATTCATTGCCTCTGACTATGCATTAGAATAATTAAGTACCTCTGAATTATATATTACATTTCCTACCAGAGGCTGTCCAGAACTTTTTTGTACGACACCCCCGGGAGTATCACTTAAAGCAGTGAATTATTAACAGATAAGCATATGTTGATCAGACTATATGTATATTACCGGGTATACAATTCACGCTTATAACATAAATAACTCATTTTCGATTCTTGTTCGATTCTTGCTTCCAAATCTTGCATTAACAATTAAACATAACTATACTATTAAATGAACCATTCCCATTTTGGAGAGGCCCTTCGAGCCTTTTCAGATCCGTTTTTGCAGGTTGGTAAGCTATATTTGTATGTCAGTTGCAGGTGTCTTGCCTTTTTCAATTTAAATTTCTATACTGGAGGGGAACTACATTGTTAATAAAATTAGTGGAAGATCTGGCGCAAAAGGACATTGAGGTATTAATTAAATATGCCAGGATGAATCAGACAGTCAAACGGCTTATGGCCCTAATCAGCTCTGCAGACCATAAAGTAAAATGTAATAGTGACGAAAATGGCCAGATTTGGATTAATGCGTCGGATATTTACTATATCGAAAGCATTGACAAAAGAACCTTTATCTACTGTGAGAAATCCGTTTACCGTACAGAATTTCGTTTATATGAGCTGCTAAGCCAGCTGTCAGACTCCGGACTTGTCCAGATAAGCAAGTCCTGTATTGTAAACATTAATATGCTGGAAAGCATAAAGTCTTTGCCAAACAGCCGCATTGAGGCTACCTTAACAAATGGTGAGCGGGTTAATGTTACGCGAAAGTATATTCCCGATATCAAAGTCAAATTAGAGGAGCGGTAGGCGTATGAAAAAATTAATTAAAAATACCCTGGCGACAACGGGGCTAACCCTAATCATACTGGCTACCGCTGCAACCATATATCATGCTGAACTGATATTTATCAGCAGCATCTATGAATCATTCCTGGCAAATATTATAATTCAGACCGGGTTAATACTGGTGCATAGATTTGAAAGCAAATATTTTTGCATTGAGATACTTTTTGAAATTGGCTATATCCTAAGTGTGCTTATCATAGCCGGATTCTTGTTCAGCTGGTACAGCAGTACGCCTATTTGGATTGTTGTCCTTATGGGTGTCGGGATTTATTTTATAAGCTGTTGGATTAACATGATAAGAATCAATAGTGATATTACTGTTATCAACCAGCAGCTAAAGGCCAAGAAAGAATAAGTAAATGATTTTATAAAACAACAATCAGGAGAGGAAAACCCATGCTTAATTATCTTAAAAAAAATCCTATATTTTTAGCCTTTAGCCTTTTATTGCTTGCACTACTGTTACGGCTTAACGACATCTTTATCCTGAAAATTGATGAACGCTTCGGCGAAATAATCCTTTCAAAGACGTTAGGCTTTTTATTGATTTTATTATTTATGTCCCTGATAAAAGAGCGTTTATCAACCATCGGCCTACACAGGAATCATCTCTGTTTTTGTGTTTGCCTTGGATTTCTTTTAAACCTGGCTATCTTTCTTATATCATATGGCACGGAATATATGATCCTGCTGCTTCAGGGTCAGAACCCCCGGCTGCTTCTTACTGCCATCGACCCAAAACAGGGTCTTCAAGGTGGCTTTCTGTTTGGGATATGGCTCATCGTTGGCAATATTATAAATGCACTGATGGAAGAAGGCCTTTTTAGGGGAGTTTTTTTACCGGCGTTGAAGACCCGCTTTCGTTTTTGGCAGGCGAATCTCTTCCAGGCACTGCTCTTCGGTATTTGGCATTTAGTATGGCCGCTGAAATACTACTTATCCGGTGAGCAGAGCTTACTTGGAGCCGCTATGTACGGACTGGTACTTCTGCTTGGAACAGTGACCTTTGGTTTTATTTGGGGTTATATGTTTGAGAAAACAAACAGCCTTTGGACAGCAATCGCCGCTCATTTTGCAGCTAATACTATTCAGAATATATTACATATTCAAGCAAATAGCGGATTTGATACGATGGTTTCTTTAAGAGGAACCCTTGCGAGCTTACTAGGGCTTGCCAGCATATTCTTTCTCCGGTGGATTACCGCAAAATATAAGCTACCTGCCCTGTTATCCTGGGGACGTTAAGCTAACCTTATATCGCGCCCGCTGATTCAGCCACCTTCGGACTAAATTCTATTCCGGTATCTGATAATCCTTCTCCCGTACCAGACGCAATATGGCGTCCACGGCACCAGGCTCATACAAGGTACCCCGATGGCTGATAAGCTCATCCAGCGCGGCTTCCACGCCAAGGGCAGGCCGGTAGGGCCTGTGGGACAGCATGGCTTCAAACACATCGGCAACAGCCAGGACATGGGCTTCCGGAAGAATCTCTTCCCCTTTAAGGCCAAAGGGGTAACCGCTGCCATCCAGCCGCTCGTGATGCTGGAGGACAATCTGGGCAATGGGCAGGAGGAAATTATCATCCTTAAGGATTTCATAGCCCTGTTCCACATGTGTTTTTATTAAACTGAATTCTGTGGGCGTAAGCCTGGCCGGCTTTGCCAACAGGTCGCTGGGAATACCGATTTTGCCGATATCATGTATGATCCCGGCACGGCGGATTGTTTCGCAAATTTCACTGCTCCAGCCCATCTCCCTTGCTATATCAAAGGAAATCATTCCAACACGCCGTTGGTGACCGGAGGTATACAGATCCTTTTGCTCTACCATTTTGGCAATGGCCAGCATGGTTCCGTCAATTGCTTCCTCTAGCTGCAGGGTCTTCGCTGCAATATCCTCCTGGTAACGGATATTGTCCATGGCTATGGCAGTCGTATCGGAAAGCACCTGCAATACTTTGATTTGTTCGGGAGTCGGCTTATATTTCTTTGACCAGTAGCAGCCGATGGCGCCGATCGGATTATTCGTATTAATCGGAATCATGGCCAGACTTCGGACAAAGGTCTGCCGATAGGCATCGATGGGAATACGGGAGTCCTTATAGATATCCTCAATGACAACCGGCTCACGGTGCAGCATAACCCACCCGCTGATACAGATGTCCATAGGAAAGCGCAGCCCCTTCCACAGGGGAGAGATGGCATCCTCCTCAGCATAGTAACAGTAGGTGCCGTCACGCAGTACAAAAGTGGCTCCGTCGGAGCCTGTCAATTGACGTACCGAGTGCCGCACAATATCCATAACTGATGTTAAATCATGGGATGCAGAAAGTTTCTGGACGACCTCTAACAGCTTTCCCATATCATGAACATAGGAAGCTCCTGATGCTCCAACCCCATGAAATGTACCATTTTCAGGAATACCCATTTAATACCTCCTTTCAGTCCGTGAATGCACAATTGCTCCTGCTTTCATTAAACTGTAATGATGGTGAAATGTCCTGTTCCAATGAAATAGTTACTGTCAGCCTCCCCGGATCCTGGGACCGGAAGAGAATTTCATAGCTCTTTGTTTTACAAAATTATACCATGTACTACATAAAAAACCAATACCTTTATCCAGAATTCGACAAACGGCCGCACGCCGGGCACAAAAAATAGCCCCAAAATAGCCTTCTGCTCTAACAGCTATCAACATACGGTAACGGTTTCGGCATTCCCTCCCAGGATCTTCAGACTGTTCTGCCTGGGGAATTCCATACGGGAAGCCGGCATCCGTCAAACGCGCCGCAGATAACTAAAATATTATCTGCGGCGCATCCTTTTTACGTTCTTTTTTTTGCCCTATTTCTTTTTTTCTTCTTCTCTTTCTATTCTTCTGCTCTTTCTATTCTTCTCCTGCCCTTTCTATTCTTCTTCTGCCCTTTCTGCTCTTTTCTACTTTTTCCGTTCTTTTTTCATCCGGCTTATGCCATCCGCTTTACAATTCTATAATAAGTTTTCGCAGTCCATTGATAGCTTATTCCATAGATCACGGCAAAGCCTACGCATACACCCACAGCACAGGTAATGATAAGCCCAGCCTGGAAGAATTCCAAGGCCGCCATCAGATTGATTACCATGAACATTCCCGCCACGGTATGGACAATTGCTCCAACCAAAGGAATGAAGAATACTTGCAAAATCTGCTTCTTGATAGTGCGCTTTACCTCATTGTCACTCATTCCCACTTTTTGCATAATATCAAAGTTTTTCTGGTCCTCAAAGCCTTCCGTGATCTGCTTATAGTACATGATGACCAGCAGGCACAGCATGAAGATGGTCCCAAAGAAGATTCCAATGAAGAGAAGTCCGCCATATATTGACGCCATATCCTGCCTATCCTCCCCAAAATCCATATAGCCTTGAAATCCGGACTGAGCCGAAGAGAGCTCCTTTAGCTCTTTAGAGAAGGCCTGTTTACGCGCTTCCTCCCCCTGAAGATTCATACGGACCGTATAAACATAGCTGTCTGACAGCTCTACCCCATAGGGCTTCGCAATTTCTTCCAGGGCCGCCAGGTCGGGAACAATTACATAATACATGCTTGAGAACCCATTTCTAAAGGACTTTGGCTGAAGGAGGCTTTCTGTAATTTCCTCCTTTACTCTATAGGTACCGTTATAAAATACAATCCTGTCCTTTCCATAATCGGCTCCCGTAGAATAGATCATAACCTCGTCTTTCCCTAATTCAATGTCAGCCGTCTCCAAAGCGTTATAGACATCCTGGGTCAGGAGACATAACTCGTACCACTCTGCATAATCTATGGCTCCATCCTGAACTAGAATCTGATCTCCCTTTTTCATAATATGGAGCGCCATACTGCTATAGGCATGGTAATCCTCCAGCGTTACGCCTTCCTCCTGTGCAAGCTCCCTTAGGTCCTGTTCCCATTTCCCCCGTTCCGTAAAGGAATTTTCCACATAATCCACCTGGATTTCATAGGGATACCTGAATTTTTGAATTCCCGGGATTCCAAGGTACAGGGACAGGGTGCAAACGACCGTAATGATCACCATGGTTCCAAAGATACAGATGTTCACAAGACTGGCCGCATTTTTCTTCATACGGTAGATCATTCCTGACACAGCTACAAAATTATCCGAACGGTAATAGAACCTGCGGTTCCTCTTTAGCCCTCTTAACAAGGTGATGCTTCCCGAGGTAAAAAGAAAATGGGTTCCTGCCACAACCAAAAATACTGCCAGAAAGAAATTCAAAAAGATAGCGGAATCCACCCTGGAGGTAATAGCCAGGTAATACCCATAGCCCAGCAGGAGAACACCCATCACAGTCCACAGCAGAATATGCTTTGGCTCCTTCTCCCCTTTGCGTGATTCACCCATCAGCTCCGTCGGATTTGCCTTACCGACCTGAACCAGGTTGGCAAACAGGTTAATTCCCGAAATCACCGCATAAAAAATCAGTGTATCCCGGACCGCCTTCCCGCTGATCGTAAAATCCGCCTCTACCGGAAGCTTAGCCAGGTTAAGCAACAGAAGGAAAAGAACCTTGGAAAATAAAAGTCCCAATGCAATGGCACAGATAGCCACTATCACATATATAATCAAGGTCTCAATCAGCATCAGGATACCGAGGTGTTTCTTCTCCATGCCAAGAATGCTGTACAGACCTAGCTCTTTTTTACGGCGTTTTATCAAAAAGCTGTTAGTATAGTATAAGAAGGGTATCATGATGATTCCCAGGAGCACAAAGCCGATGGTCATAAGCATCAGCGCATAACCCGCCCTCGGTATGGTTTTCATGATATCATTCTTAAGGATCAGGTCGAACACAAAAAACGTGAAGATGGAAAATATACTGATCCCAAGGTAGGGCAGGTAAGTAGAGCCATTCTTCAAAATTCCATTCACCGCAAGTCTGGGGATTACGCCTTTTTTCTTCATGCCTGTACCTCCCAACCGGCACCTGCAGACCCTAAGGAAACGCCAGCGGCTCCGCCCCTGCCTTCATCCTCCGCTTTTTTCCCGGTCTGGAGCACCGTCAGGGTATCTGAGATCATGCGGTACATCTCATCATTACTGAAATTACCGCGGTAAATCTGGTTAAACACACAGCCGTCCTTAATAAACAGCACACGTCCCGCGTGGCTTGCAGCCTGGACACTATGGGTAACCATAAGGATGGTCTGCCCCTCCCTGTTAATATCTGCAAAGATCCCCAGCAGCCTGTTAGCCGCCTTAGAGTCCAGGGCTCCCGTCGGTTCATCCGCCAGGATGATCTGGGGCTGGGTAATCAATGCCCTCGCCACAGCAGTACGCTGCTTCTGTCCCCCTGATATCTCATAAGGATATTTATCCAAAATATCTTCAATTGCCAGCTTCTTTGCTAAGGGAATTAACCTCTCGTTCATTGTACTATACGGGGTGCCGGCCAGTACCAGGGGAAGAAAAATATTATCCTGCAAGGACAAGGTATCCAGAAGGTTAAAATCCTGGAACACAAAGCCCAGGTTATCACGGCGGAAGGCGCAGATCTCCTTTTGCTTAATCTCTGCCATATTCTTTCCCGCTAAGGTTACCTGTCCCCCTGTCGGCTTATCCAGGGACGCCATAATATTTAACAGGGTCGTCTTACCGGAACCGGACTCCCCCATGATTGCCACATATTCTCCCTGCTCTACGGAAAAGTTCACATTCGTCAATGCCTGAACCTTATTTCCGCCCAGCCGGGTGGTATATATTTTCTTTAAATTATTTACTTCTAACAGTGCCATGCTTTGCCTCCTCATAAAAATCCTGCTACCCAGATGTATTTGAAAACCCGTTGTAGCCTTCATACATATCCCAGGATAGCTCCATGTCATTTTTGACTTACACTGTTATCATAATAAAAATCCTTCCCTGCTGCCATCGAATTTCCTTACATTCCAGGCTCCCAACCTTACATTATTGTCACCTGGCGCAACGTCCGTTAAATAAACAGGCCTGATTCTGACCTGCTATTTAACGGACATTATACTAATCCCTATCTCCGTGCCCCGTCTCATTGTCCCTCGAAAGCTCCAGATAAAGCTTCGTTCCCCGGCCTTCCTGGCTTGTTACCCATATTCCGTGGGACAGCTGGTTCATAATCTGCTTGCAGAGGTATAGGCCGATTCCGGTTGACTTTTTGTCCATGCGGCCGTTATATCCGGTGAAGCCCCGGTCAAAGATCCGGGGAATATCCTCCTGCCGTATCCCGATTCCAGTGTCCTCCACTACAAGTGTCTTCAGGGCATCCGGCTCCATATAGATTGAGATAGTACCCTTTTTGGTATATTTGATGCTGTTTGAAATAATTTGCTCCAGCACAAAGCCCAGCCATTTTTCATCCGTCAGCACCTTCACGTCAAAGTCCTCCAACTGCAGGCTTAAGCCACGGTTAATAAATAGGACGGAATATTTTCTCACGGACTGTTTCACCAGCTCCTGTAGATTATACTCCTTTAAAACCATATCAGAGGCAATGCTCTCCAGCCGGAGATAGTGAAGGACCATCTCCACATACTGCTCGATTTTAAACAACTCCTCCGTCAGCAAAAAGCCATCCTCCCTGCCATTTAAGAGCAGTTTCATGGCTGCAATGGGGGTCTTAATCTGATGGGCCCACATCATATAATAATCCGTCATCTCGCTGCGGCGCAGCTCCTCCTCTGATTCCAAAGCACTTTGCAGCCGGCACAGCTCCTCGACCAAGCCTCCATAGGCTCTATCCAGCTCTGTCAGCGGCTCCGTCATCCTGCCATGTTCGAAGGCTCCC
>JARKQP010000450.1 GCA_029974875.1 Mobilitalea sp. | reverse complement strand
GCCACTCACTTTTCTAGTTTTCATCAGAATCCACCTCCTAATATTAAGGTAAGAAGCCGCATGATGAGGAAGCTGCCGGCAGATACTGCGGCGAACCAGGAGAATATCTTTTGCTTGCTTAAGGGGGGCTTTCCTACAATTTTACCTGTCTGCCCATTCATTGCGAAGATATGCTCCGCTTTACGGTAATCATAGCAGACCATCCAAATAGGAAGTAAGGTATAATCAGCCAGCCGTTTCCTTACATTAATTGTTTTATGGTTAATATTAACGGTACTATAGCCGTTAATCGTGGATCTGAGGTAGCTGTCAACATAGCCGCTGACGCGGTCCTTGATTCTTGGCAGCATCTCTTCATCCGTAAAATCATATTTTTCGGCTATGTACCCCGCCAGATAGGGCATATTGAAGTCTTTCAGGTTGGTGTAATTAAAGGGCTCCAGCTTATCCATCATGGAGTCTTCCATCTTTTTTGAGGCATCGCAGGGGATCCGGTTATAATTCAGGTCCACCTTCCGGTAAACATGATACCATTTTGTTTCCGTATAGATCCAGTCCCCCATCGTATAGGTACGTACCCTGGTACAGGTGGCTTCCGCCTCGCCCCTACCGTTTAAGTCGTACAGCCAGAAGGGGACGTACAGACCCGTAATATTTTTGATACGGTCGGCGGTCATAAAGTCCCCGGGAGTCAGAAGGCCTTTCTTGCACCATTTTTTAAAGGCTTCCTGAGCCTGCTCCTTGCTGATGGTAAATGGGATTACCTTGGCGGGAGCCAGGCTGCCCGAGAGGCGGTCCCCCAAAACCACACCTGCCCCACAGAAGCTGCAGGTGGTTGCGGTGGTCTGGGCATCTGTAATCAGTATGGCTCCGCAGTTGTTGCAGTGGTACTCGGTGGCCTCATTTTCTCCAAAGGTAGAGTGGTTGCTTGGCTCATCTTCCTGGGAGGGATCATGATAATCACGTTCAAAAGCAGAATCAGCAGCCTTACGGTCTTCCTCATCCATGTCAAAGGATACATCACCTGTTTCATGGGAGGGATCTTTTCCTGCCATCCGCTCAATATTATCGGTTCTTCCGCAGCTCCCGCAGCGAAGAAGGCCTGTTTGGCTGTCAAACGCCATATCGGCCCCGCAATTAGGGCATTTATAATGTATTACAGTGGTCATAAAATCCTCCTTACGTACATAAACCGGAGAATCAGGTGAGCCTTTTTCCTCCGGTTTATGACAGGGTAGTTACTTAATGAATTAACTTTTCAACACATTATAGCATAACACATAGGTGATAATCCTATCACATAGATTATTTTTGGTGCGCGTTTTAGCTGCGTCCTAAGCTGGCTTTCAGTT
>JARKQP010000778.1 GCA_029974875.1 Mobilitalea sp. | reverse complement strand
GGATATAGGTTATGGAATTGTGTGATTTGGAAGTGTTATCGCAGTTTTTTAAGAAATTGTAATTGTATAGGATGTAACACTTTTGGACGATTTTGGTTATAGGAGAGGAAGGTAGTGGTTTTTCTGGAATTATGCTAGGGTTGGGATGCTAAATTATAACTTGACAATCCACTTTAGGGTGCTATAATGATAGCTAGCAGTAGTAATTGCGACAGCATTTTTTAGAATGCGTGAAAGCGTTGAAGAGACGAGTAGTATGTGGAGCCTTTGCAGAGAGAGATATGAAGTGGTGTGAATATCTTATTGGGAAGCATATGAAGACTACCTCTGAGTGATCCTAATCCGATCCGGTGATTCCGTTATCAATCGAATGAAGTGGGTGTGATACACCAAAAAGGGTGGAACCGCGACGTAGGAATACGCTCGTCCCTTTCGAATTGCAGTATGGCGATCGGAAGTGGAGGGCTTTTTTTATTGCATTTTTTTATTATAAATAAAAATGTAGATGATAAGTATCCGATACCTTAAACCACTTTCGGATGACCGCATATTGCACCTGGTGTTTTATTAATAGGATAGTACCGCAGCGAGCGGAGATTGGAGGAAAGTAATGAAGATTACTTTAAAAGATGGCTCTGTAAAAGAGTATGAGAAATCGATGACAGTTTATGAGATCGCAAATGACATCAGTGAGGGTCTTGCGAGAATGGCCTGTGCAGGAGAATTAAATGGTAAGGTTGTTGACCTGCGTACTGTAGTTGACCAGGATAGCGAATTAAGCATATTAACCTTTAATGATGAAGCGGGTAAGGCGGCTTACCGCCATACTACTTCCCATGTGTTGGCGCAGGCGGTGAAGAGATTGTACCCGGAGGCTAAGGTGACAATTGGACCTTCTATTGATACTGGATTTTACTATGATTTTGATATTCCTTCCTTTGACCGGGCAGCTTTGGATGAGATTGAGAAGGAGATGAAGAAGATTATTAAGGAGGGTGCTGAATTAGTCCGCTTTACCCTGCCGCGTGCAGAGGCAATTGCCCTGATGAAGGAGAAGGATGAGCCTTATAAGGTGGAGCTGATTGAAGACCTTCCGGAGGATGCGGTGATTTCCTTCTACCAGCAGGGAGATTTTGTTGACCTTTGTGCAGGACCCCACTTGATGGGCACGAAGAATATTAAGGCATTTAAGCTGATTTCTTCCTCCGGTGCTTACTGGAGAGGCTCTGAGAAGAACAAGATGCTGACCAGGGTATATGGAACCGCCTATACGAAAAATGCGGATCTGGATGCTTACCTGGCACACCTGGAGGATATCAAGAAGCGTGACCATAATAAGTTGGGCCGCGAGATGGAGATATTTACGACGGTGGATGTAATTGGCCAAGGTCTTCCTTTGATTATGCCAGGCGGTACAAAGATCATCCAGACTCTCCAAAGGTGGATTGAGGATGAGGAGGAGCGCCGTGGTTATGTGAGGACTAGGACGCCTTTTATGGCAAAGAGTGATTTATACAAGATCTCCGGCCATTGGGATCATTACAGGGAGGGGATGTTTGTCCTGGGTGATGAGAAGGTGGATAAGGAGGTATATGCACTCCGTCCGATGACCTGCCCCTTCCAGTATTATGTCTATAAGGCGAGCCAGAAATCCTACCGTGACCTTCCGATCCGGTATGGTGAGACATCAACCCTGTTCCGTAATGAGGATTCCGGTGAGATGCATGGCTTGACACGTGTACGCCAGTTTACGATTTCCGAGGGTCACTTAGTTGTCAGACCTGACCAGATGGTTGAGGAATTTAAGGGATGCCTTGATTTAATTAAATATTGCCTGGATACGTTGGGGATCCAAGGGGATGTAAGCTACCGCCTGTCCAAGTGGGATCCGGACAATAAGGAAAAATATATCGGAACCGCGGAGGAATGGGAGAGGAACCAGGATGGCATACGCAATATGCTGCTTGAGCTGGGGATTCCATTTACTGAAGCAGATGGAGAGGCAGCCTTCTATGGCCCGAAGGTAGACGTTCAGGCAAAGAATGTATATGGCAAGGAAGATACCATTATTACGGTCCAATGGGACTCCATGATTGCAGAGCAGTTTGATATGTACTATGTTGACCAGAACGGTGAGAAGGTCCGGCCTTATATCATCCACAGGACCAGTGTTGGCTGCTACGAGAGGACGCTGGCAATGCTGATTGAGAAATATGCAGGATTGTTCCCGACCTGGTTATGCCCGGAGCAGGTAAGGGTGCTTCCGATTTCGGAGAAATATCATGACTATGCAAATAAGGTAAAGGCAGAGCTGCAGAAGAACAATGTGCTTGCAACCGTGGATGAAAAGGCGGAGAAGATCGGGTATAAGATCCGTGAAGCCAGGTTAAAGAGGGTTCCTTATATGCTGGTAGTCGGACAGAAGGAAGAGGAAGAGGGCGTAGTATCCGTGAGAAGCCGTTTCCTCGGGGATGAAGGACAAAAGCCGTTGTCAGAGTTTATTGATGCCATTTGTAAGGAAATCAGGACGAGGGAAATCAGAAAGATAGAGGTCACTGAGAATAACCAGTAATAAAAAATACGGAGGGGATAGAGGCTATGAGCAATTACCATATTGAGACGAAATGTATCCAGGAAGGCTACCAGCCTAAGAACGGGGAACCGAGGGTGTTGCCGGTTTATCAGAGTACGACCTTTAAATATGATTCCAGCGAGCATGTCGGTAAGCTCTTTGATTTGGCAGAAGAAGGCTTTTTCTATACAAGGCTGGCAAATCCGACCGTAGATGCGGTGGAAAGGAAGATCGCTGCGCTGGAAGGCGGTGTCGGTGCCATGTGCACCTCCTCCGGGCAGGCTGCGTCCTTAATTGCCATTTTGAATATTTGTAATTCAGGAGACCATCTTGTGTCGGCGAGCACCGTATACGGCGGTACTACCAATTTATTTGCAGTTACCTTAAAGAGGATGGGTATTGAGGTAACCTTTGTGGATCCCGATGCGCCGGTAGAGGAATTGCAGAAGGCGGTCCGTGAAAATACAAAGCTGGTGTTTGCGGAGACTATTGCGAATCCTGCTTTGGTGGTACTGGATATCGAGAAATTCGCTGACCTGGCCCATAGCAACTATATTCCCTTATTCATTGATAATACCTTTGCAACCCCGATTAACTGCCGGCCATTTGAATTTGGGGCGGATATTGTTATTCATTCCACTTCCAAGTATATGGACGGTCATGCGGTAGCCTTGGGAGGGGTTATTGTGGACGGCGGTAATTTTAATTGGGATAACGGTAAATTTCCGGGCTTATCGACGCCGGATGAGTCCTATCATGGTATGGTTTATACGAGGGACTGCGGAAAGGCTGCATTTATAACAAAGGCGAGGGTGCAGCTGATGCGTGACCTTGGGGCATCCCCGGCTCCGAATAATGCGTTTTTGTTAAATCTTGGACTGGAGACACTGCATCTGCGGATGGAGCGCCATTGTGCCAATGCACAGGAGGTTGCGGAGTACCTTGAGAAAAATGAGAAGATCGCATGGGTGAACTATCCGGGGCTTAAGGGTAGTAAATATTATGACCTGGCACAGAAATATCTTCCGGATGGCTCCTGTGGCGTGATATCCTATGGGATAAAGGGTGGCAGGGAAGCTGCTGTAAAGTTCATGGATAGTCTGAAGCTTGCGGCGATTGTGGTTCATGTGGCTGATAACAGGACCGGTGTGCTCCATCCTGCCAGTACGACGCACCGCCAGCTGTCGGATCAGCAGTTGGTTGCTGCGGGAATTACGCCGGATTTGATACGTATGTCTATTGGTATTGAAAATGTGGAGGATATTATAGCGGATATTGAGCAGGCTTTGGGGTGGCTGTGATTTAGGTTGTGTACACAGGAAGAGGGGCAGGGGTGGTATAACGTATTTGCTTACCTCTACATCCGATACAAAAATGTTCGTGATGGCCGGGACAGATGGAGATGTCCGTCCATCACG
>JARKQP010000430.1 GCA_029974875.1 Mobilitalea sp. | reverse complement strand
CATTCTGCCGACAACGGCACTGACTTCGTAAGACTTTCAAATCCTATTTTATCTATAACAGAGAAGGCACTATCTCCCCCAGCAGGTCATAACCCTTTACCCCTGTAACAACAGCTCTTACCACGTCGCCGGAGATCAACTCCTGCCCTGAATTAATAAATATAAAGCCATCCACATTCGGTGCATCCATATAGGTCCTGCCGATATACACATTTTCCTCATCCGTAATCCTGCCCTCTACCAGCACCTCATAGCGGTTGCCCTCCAGGGAAGCCCCCCGCTCAAATACAATTTCCTGCTGCAGCTTCATAATCTCCTTTTGCCTCTGCTTCTTCACCTTTGCCAGTATCTGTGGCTTTAGCTTTGCTGCAGGAGTATTGTCCTCCTTGGAATAGGTGAATACACCGAGGCGCTCGAATTTCATCTCCCTCACAAATTCCAGAAGCTCTTCATGCTCCTCCTGGGTCTCCGTAGGAAAGCCGGTAATTAAAGTGGTCCGCAGCACGATATCAGGCATGCTGTTGCGCAGCTTTGTAATGATTTCTATCAGGTCAGCTTTATTCGTCCGTCTCCCCATCAGCTTTAGGATACGGTCCGAGGCATGCTGGATGGGGATATCTAGATAGCGGCATATCTTCGGCTGGCTTTTCATGGTTTCGATTAATTCATCGGTGATTTCCTCAGGATAGCAGTATAAAATACGGATCCATTCAATCCCCTCTACCTTGCAAAGCTCCGTAAGCAGCTGCGGCAATTCCTTCTTCCCGGTCAGGTCCTTACCATATAAGGTGGTCTCCTGGGCAACCAGGATAAGCTCCTTCACGCCCTGCTTTGCCAGGTATCCTGCTTCCTTTAGTAAATCCTCCATCGGCACGCTCCTGAAATTTCCCCGTACCTGTGGAATAATACAATAGGTGCAATGCTTATCGCAGCCTTCCGCTATCTTAAGGTATGCGCTATAGCTTCCGGAGGTAAGCATGCGCTTGCCGCTGATCCTTGGCAGCCGGTCCAGCCCTTCGAATACGGCCTGCTGCCCTCCCTCCGTGATTTTCTCCACCACCTGCAAAATTTCATCAAAGCTGGAGGTTCCAAGCAGGGCATCCACCTCCGGAATCTCCTTCAGGATTTCCTCCTTATAACGCTCCGCAAGACATCCGGTTACAATCAAGGCTTTACAGGAGCCGGCCTTCTTATATTCGGACATCTCCAGGATCGTCTGGATGCTCTCCTCCTTCGCATCATGGATAAAACAACAGGTATTGACTATAATAATTTCCGCATTATTCTCTTCATTCGTGATCCGGTATCCATTCCCGTGGAGGATCCCAAGCATGTTCTCGCTGTCTACAAGATTCTTGTCACACCCAAGAGAAACAAAAAATATGTTCATATAAATCTAAATCTCCATTCTTTAATCTTCAATAGGTTCTTCTCACTTCAATAACTCTTCCATCTTCAATAGTTCTTCCATCTTCAATAGCTCTTCCATCTTCAATAGCTTTTCTATCTTTAATAGCTTTTCTATCTTTCATCCGGGAACCCTAACAGCTGCTTTCTTACAGGGCTGCCTCCACACAGTTATTCATCAGCATTGCAATGGTCATAGGCCCCACGCCTCCCGGAACCGGGGTAATTGCAGAAGCGACCGGCAAGACATCCTCATAATCCACATCACCGCAAAGCTTGTTTTCCTCGTTCCTGTGGATACCGACGTCGATCACTACGGCACCTTCCTTTACAAAGTCCCTTGTAACAAAGCGTGGCTTTCCAATGGCTACGATTAAGATATCTGCACGCTTTGCAACCTCCTTCAGGTCCTTTGTCCTTGAATGGCAGATGGTGACCGTTGCATTTTCACGGAGCATTAACAGAGCCATGGGCTTACCTACAATATTGCTCCTTCCTATAATGACACATTCCTTACCCTCCATTTCAACACCGGAACGCTTCAGCAGTTCTATAATACCGGCAGGGGTACAGGAGACAAAGCCCTTCTGCCCTATGCTTAAGGCTCCTACGCTTTGGGGATGGAAGCCGTCCACATCCTTAAGGGGCGAGATTGTCCTGATAATCGTATCCTCATCAATATGCTTTGGCAAAGGGAGCTGTACCAGGATTCCATTTACGCTCGCATCCTTATTCAGCTTTTCCACAAGGGCAATCAATTCCTCCTGGGCCGTCTCCTCCGGCAGCTCATAAGCCAGGGAATTAATCCCGATATATTCGCAGGCCTTCTTCTTATTGCCCACATATACGGAGGAAGCCGGGTCGTTACCCACCTGGATTACCGCCAGTGTAATCTGGGTTCCCGCTGCCTTAAGCTTTGCCGCCTTTACCTTTAACTCATCCTTGATTTCTGCTGAAATCTTCTTTCCATCAATGATCTGTGCCATTATCATCTCTCCGTTTCTTATTTATTGCCTCTTCTCTCCAATTATTAATTGTATGAAAAACTGCATGAAATTTTCCCTGCCATATCTACTCTATCCGAACTATATTCTAATATATTCCTCACTATATAACAAGTTCAATTTTCAACCCGGTTAATAAATACCTGAACATGGCTATCAACATAAGAATTAGGAAAAATGAAAAAGAGGCGTGACATAAAGGTTCGGGGACATAATAATAAGGATTAAGTCCCCCTTCTGGGAATCCTAATCCTTATTGAACATATTTTGCCAGGCTTCTTTAGCTGTGCAAGTCTATCTTAATCTTTTCATCATTTTCATCAGAATCTGCCACAATCTCAATAGGCTCCGGCGTAACTACCCCCGCGCTGATACGAAATGCATTCAATACCGGCTGCTCCGGGAATTGCAGGGATAGGATCAGATAGCTTGCATCCGGATCGAAAGCGAGCCGGATATCCTCCTGGGAGGGTCTGGAGGGTGTCTCCGGATGGGAATGAAAATTCCCGAAAAGGGCATACCCCTTCTTCCGCAAATCCTTTACCGCCTTTAACTGCTCCCCTGGATCCATGGAAAAATGTTCCTTGCTTTCGTCGATATTGCGGAGCAGATAAACCTCTTTCACAAGCTTGACACCAGCTTCCAAAGTACCTCCGATCAAACCGCAGGCTTCGTTGGGAAGGCCGTTGATTGCATGGTTTAATATTTTATCGTATTCTTTTTTTAACAGTCGTAACATCTGATAACCTACCCTTCACAAACCGCCTGTTCATAGTCAACCAATTCCGTAATCGCCGGATGCTCCCCACAAATGCCGCAATCTTTCGCCTCCGGCGGCAATTTGATCTTTCTAAAGTTCATTGTCAGCGCATCATAGGTAAGTAAATATCCCGTCAGCAAATCCCCTACCCCAAGAAGGTACTTGATTGCCTCCATGGCCTGAAGGCTGCCGATGACACCGCCCATGGCTCCGATGACCCCCGCCTGCTTACAGGTAGGAACCGCATCCTTTGGCGGCGGATTTTTGAATACACAGCGGTAGCAAGGCCCTTTTTCCGGCACATAAGTCATAAGCTGACCCTGGAACCGGATAATGCCCGCATGGGAAAACGGTTTATTTGCCATAACACAGGCATCATTAATCAAAAATTTTGCCGGAAAATTATCTGTCCCGTCTATGATAAAGTCATAGTCCTTAATCAAATCCAATATGTTTTCGGAATTTACAAAGGTTCGGTAAGTGTTCACAGTCACATCCGGATTCATCTCATTCATTGTTTCTTTTGCTGATTTTACTTTAGCCTTGCCCACATCCTTAGTTCCATGGATAATCTGCCTTTGAAGATTGGACAGATCCACTTCATCCGCATCGGCAATTCCAATGGTACCAACGCCGGCCGCTGCCAGATACATGGCCGCGGGTGCACCCAGGCCGCCTGCACCGATAATTAATACCTTACCGTTTAATAATTTCTTCTGCCCCTTTGCGCCCACTTCTTTTAAAATGATATGCCTGGAATAACGTTCTAACTGCTCGTTTGTAAATGCCATAGTTTATGTAACTGCTTCCTTGTACAACGAATATAAATTGACTGTCCCAGCCTGATAGCCGGTTAGCGGTGAACCGTTGTACTAGCAGTTACTGCCCCCTCCCATAAAGTATAGGAATTCAACAACAGCTCCCTCCGATAAAATAGTGGTATCAAATAAATCCCTCAATACAAAATCATCATTTACAGAGACGGATACATATTCCGGGCTCTCAATATTTTCACTTGCGATTAATCCGCTGACACTAATTCCATCAGCCACCTCTTTGATCTGACCGCCTACTGTTATTTTCATTATACATACCTCCGAAGTTATATGATTTTATCTATGATCTCTTTTAATACGTTCTTCTTTGTAACCCCCGTTATTCTCTGGACCTCATTCTTAGCTTTAAAAAAGAGCAGGGTTGGGGAAGCCGTCACGCCATATTCCTCTGCCAGTTCACCGCTGAAATTCACATTCACCTTAACAATCTTGATCTGATTTTCATATTCTTCTTCCAAATCACCGAGGATTACGGATAATTGTTTGCAGGGAACACAGCTCTCCGAGTAAAAATCCACAAGTACGGGCAGGCCTGAATTTAGGACCTCATCTACAAAATTATCTTTCTGGACACGCAGCGCCATATAAACTAATCCTCAACTTTCTTAACAATGAGATTATATGTACCGTCATTATTATGAATCAATTTTAGTACCTGGTGTCCTTCATCCTTAATACTTCTTGGTACGTTCTGTACCGGCTCTCCATCATTCATCCGGATTGACAGTATCTGCCCATCCTCAAGCTCATCCAGGGCTACTTTCGATTTTACGAAGGTGATCGGACATACCACATCTGTGATATCAATGGTTTCATCAATGTCAAACGGTTCCATTCAAGGCCTCCTCAATGATTTTCTCAAACTCTTCCCAACCAATGCGGTCAAGAGTAAATTTAAAACGCTCCCCCGGCTTTCCATGTTCCCTGAAGAAATCAATGGTCGCATCCGTTACCCGGAATAATTGGTCTTTCTCCTTAATCAGCGGAAGGAGCTGGGCTCCTTTATAGATTTCATTTCCAAAGAGACCGCCGAAGGAAAGCAGGTAGCCTTCTTCCCCAATCCATGCATTGGTGGGACAGGCTTTAACACATCGGCCGCAGTAATTACATTTACTTTCATCTAAGAGGATATTGTCTTCTTCCATCCGGATGGCTTCCTTACGGCAGGCTTTTTCACATACGCCGCAGAAGATGCAGGCATCCTTCTCCCAGGACACTTCCAGGCCGCCTTTAATACCCAGGTCATTTTCCTCTGCCTTTAAGCAGTTATTCTGACAGCCTGTTACACCGAATTTGAATTTATGCTGTAATTCTTTTGCGTAATATCTCTTATCAATTTCCACTGCTAAGGAATAGGTGTCCACACATCCGCTGGGGCATATCTGTTCTCCCTGACAGGCCGTAACCGTCCGCACTCTCGGTCCGCATACCCCCGGCTGTACTCCGCCCTTTTCCAGCTCCGCCTTTACTTCCTCCACATCCTCAAATTTTACGAAGGGAATTTCCACACCTTGCCTGGAGGTCAGGTGAATGTAACCCTCCCCATATTTCTCCGCTACTTCATAGATCTTCTTAACCTGCGCTGCCGTCAGATGTCCGCCTATTACCCGTAATCTTAAGGAAAAATAGCCCTTTTGCTTCTGCCTCATGAAGCCGCCTTTTTTCAGCGACACATAATCAACTGCCATTGTATGTCCCCCTTTTTATTTATCCATATTAACATATATGTCAAGTATAATATTCAATTCATAGTTTGTCAATATGTATTGTCTGATTTGAATTTTATTAATTTTAAAATTTTTTCTTTTATCCGGCTACCTGAATTGAAGCTCAAAGGCAGCAATCAAAAAAGCCAGGATGAGTTTGTGGGGCATCAATAATGATGAATTTAGCTGGGGCTGGAATAAGGTTGCCACAAAGAATTTATTTTGAACCAGTTCTATGGGAGTGCCCATTCTACAATTTAAGAAGGAAGGTTGCATCGTATTTTGCATCCTTCCTTCCAGCATTCTATTTTATTCTTATGTACCCTGGTTCATTATCCTTAGATTCCTCTTACTGCAATACCGGCAAAAGTCCGTTCTCAATTCTATAAAGATCATGGACACAGGTATTGGAGGAGGCATTGCAATCATAGAGCTGGTCAAAGGTAAATCCGTTCTTACGGAATATTTCATAAATCTTCGTGGTCAGATCCCAATGCCATTCAGGCTCCGGACTACGGTGGTTTTCCAGTTCAGATCCCGGATTAGGAATCCAGGCACCGGCAAAGCATATGATCCCCTTGGATGCCAAGTACTCCACTCCCTCTAAGGTTGACCGTTTCGGCTCGATTCCTGCAACAATATTGGAGCGGACTCTTCCATGCCCGAATACCTTGGCTGAGTATTCCAATGCCGACTTCCAATTATCCCATCCGCCGCTTAGCTGTTCCTTTCCCGGGCAGATGCTTTTAAAAATATTCTTATCCCATAGCTCAATGTTGATTGCAAGGGTCCGGTATCCGGCCTCCTTATAGCGGTCGATAATGCTATGATCCTCCGGTGCACCAATAACCGCGGTACCGTTAAAATCAGACAGGCCCGTTTCCTGCTGGATCGCTTCTGCCACATCAAAATAATAATCCATTTCACGGTGCTCCGGTATGAAGCCTCCTGTTAAGGTGACGTGATGGTTGCCAGGTTCTTCATACGCCTTTTTTACCGTTTCGGCAATCTGCTGGGGATACTTCCACTGGATTCCTTCCACCTCCGCGTAAGTATCCTTTGTCGCATTGATATTGCAGTACAGGCAATCCAGGCCCTTTTCCTTGAGGTGACATTCATTACTATAGGTAACAAACACAACCCCTTCGTGATTATAAACTGCAATGTTTTTCATCGGCACGCCGCTGCTGGTATTGAATTTATAATATTCCGGCCTTTCCAGGAATTTTATATCAAATACCTTGTTTCTGTTTTCCGTAAGAATGTAGGAGCCATTCTCATAACCGATGGAAAATCTGGATTTACGGTAGGAATAAATAGGGAATAAAAAACCGTTAGGTGATCGAAATCCAACCGGGTGGGCGATTCCGGCATGGGTTTCTTTATCATATTCGAACATCCCATGGACTTCTTCCTGATATTTACCTCCCAGATCAAGCTTCCCGAAGAGGTCATTCACTTCCTTTGTTATCTGAATGCCCTCCACAGTAATTTCATTCTTCAACCTTACTTCCTCATATAACTTGCTTTTGATGCTCATGCTCTTCTCTCCTTAATTTTATTAGCCTGCTAATTAAATTTCCGGTTATCATAAAGACCGTACCTTGATAAAACCACTTTGCCAAATAAGCGTATGATACGGTCTGAAACATAACCTAAAATGCCTAAAGTCAAAAGTCCGACGAAGATCCAATCCGTACGGAAATATAATCTGGATGTATAAATTAAAAAGCCAATTCCTTCTTTCGCTGCCAGCATCTCCGCCGCAACGATCGAAGTAAACGCTCCTCCCAATGCAATTCGTATTCCTGTAAATATATGCGGTATTGCAGAGGGGATCAAAACAGAATATATAATTTGAAGCTCCGATGCCCCAAGAGATCTTGCCGCTTGAAGTCTTGTTATATCTACGCTGAGAACTCCTGCTATTGTATTAATCAACAATACGAATATTGTCGCATACATGATCAGTATAATCTTGGACTTCTCGCCCGCTCCAAACCACATCAGGAACAAAGTCAAAAAGCCGATAGCAGGGATGAAGCGGAGAAAATCAATAAATGGCTCGAAGATACGACGAAGCAGGCTGATTCTCCCGATTAAAATTCCTAAAGGAATAGAAACCAGCATTCCAAGTCCCCAACCGGATAGGACCCGCTGTAAACTAATCAGTATATACTTTATCAATGTTCCGTCTGTTATAATTTCCCTGGCTCCAAGTACGGTTTCTATTGGACTTGGAAGAAAATCGGCACTATAGTACAAAGATCCGGTTTGCCAAATACCGAGGAACAGAATCCATGTTAAAATCCCACGGTCCGCTAAAGCCTCAATTCCCTTGCGGAGTGTTTTAAATAAATTTTTAATCACAGAATTCTTGGAATTATCCTTGATTATGCTATCAAAA